>SWDL01000308.1 GCA_005116795.1 Nitrospira sp.
CGGCGGCTTTGGCGAAGAGCGGTTGGAATTCCAACGTGCCGTACAGCTGATAGGCGAGAACAATGCCGGACAGAAACGCCACATCGCCGACCCGCAAGAGGGTAAAGGTTCTGAACGCTCCGTCGAGCGTGGCGGCGTGCGAATGGTTATGAGCCAGGAGGTAGAGCAGGTAACTCAGGAGCTGCCAGAACACGAACAGCATCATCAAATTCGCGCTGGAGACCATGCAGAGCAACACAGAGGTCGTGCATCCGATGAGCGCCAGATACCGGCGATCGTGGCGATCCTGATACATGTAGCCGATGGAATAGGTGTAGATAATGGCGCCGACGCCGGCGATCAACACCATCATGACCGCGCTCAGGCGGTCGATGTAGAAGCCCATCGGAAAGGCCGGCATCGAGAGGGAGGAGGGATCGTAGAAACGAATGGTGATAGGCCCTTGTGTCGCCACGAACCAGAGGGCCACAATGGCGCCAAGGAAGGCCGCGCCGATGGGATAGGCCGCGATCTTGGCGCGTTGATGCCGCGAGCCCTCGTCGCCCACCAGCACAATGAGTGCGGCGCACAGGGGCAGCAGGGGCACAAGGATTACGGAGGACATGTCTTACCCCGCACTCCTCGGAACACAGAAGACACTGCGTGCAATCTCAGCGGCTTCGCTACCTTCAAGCGGAGGCTGTGCCGCTGGGCATCGGTGATGACAGAGCCTGTGGCTGCCTTGTGAGTGTTCATCGACATCATCGAGTTCGTGGAATAAAAAAAGCCAGTGTGGCGCACCTCGATGAGGCGCGCCCACTGGCTTGTATAGTTGCCGGCCACCTGAACGGGAAGCCGACAACCTTACGTGCCCTATGTATGATGGAGCTGGGTCTGACCCCTTGTTCGTTCCCAGCAGACGGGTCCGCCAAACCTCCTGAGAGATATGGCCGGGCGGCTCTGTCTTCCTGCAAGATGTGTATCAGGATTCCGAGGTACAACGCAAAGAGTTTTTCGATCTAGCGCTATAGCACAATCGGGGCCGGCCTTCATGGGTCCTTCGACCTATTCCGTGGAAACAGCAGCCTGCGATGGGTGCATGATCCTGATCATGGCTGGTTCTCAGCATTGCCTTGTTCGGCGCGTGGTCTCTATAATCGCCTCATCTGGGGATGACGAAGCGAAGAGCAACCGTCCGGCGGGATCACCCGTTGAGCCAAAGGGGACATGCACAACGCAATCAGACAAGCCGTCATCAAGTTTGAGCAGGACTTCATGGGGCGTGGACCGACGGATGTGAGAGCGATCATCATCCGAGACATGGTGGTCGTTCGACTGAAAGGCGTCCTCACCCAAGCCGAACGTCAGTTGGCCAAGAACGTGGATGGTATCGAGATGGTCAAACGCATGCGCCAAAACCTGATTGCGCAAGGGAGGGACAGTCTGTGCAGCGAAATCGCCGGCATCACAGGCGTGAAGGTGACGGGACTGTTTACGGACATCGACACCGAGATCGGCGAGCGAATTATGGTGTTTACGCTCGATCAAGACCTTGAGACGATTCAACCTTCCAGCCGGTAATTCTTGAACCACATCAGAATGGAACTCAACGCGGCCGATCACACGTAGGGGGCGGCGATGGAAAAACTGGTTGAAGGGGTGAAGAAGTTTCAGACCGAAGTCTTTCGCGCCAAGCGCGAGTTGTTCAGCCGCCTGTCTGAAAGCCAAGCCCCTCGTGCCCTCTTCATCACCTGCTCGGACTCACGGATTGACCCCACGTTGCTGACACAAGCGGAGCCCGGCGAGCTCTTCATTCTGCGGAATGCCGGAAACATCGTCCCATCATATGGAGAAACCATGGGAGGCAGCACGGCCACGATCGAATATGCCGTCGCCCTGCTGGGTGTGAAGCACGTCATCGTCTGCGGCCACACGGATTGCGGCGTGATGAGCGCGCTCCTTCACCCTGAATCAGTTGAGGATCTGCCCGCAGTGAAGAACTGGATGATCCAGGCCGAAACGACTCGACGCATTGTGCGGGACAATTACGCCGACCTCAAAGGGGAGGAGTTGCTGGTCACGACCATCCAGGAGAACGTGCGGATTCAGCTCGACCATCTCAGAACCCATCCGGCGGTTGCCGTGCGCTTGAGACGCGGCACGCTGGCCCTCCATGGCTGGGTCTACTCCATTCCCACCGGCGACATCTGGGCCTATGACGAAAGCAAGGATGTCTTCGTTTCCCTGAAATAACGGCTTCACGGGGGCTAGGCGGAATGGGCTTCACGAAAACCGCCTGATCTGCTGAACCATCAAAGCTGCCACGCGATCGAGGTCAAAGGGCCAGGCATAACGCAGGACCACGTCCGGATGTCGTTGCCGGAGAAGGCCCAGGATCTCCGGGATCTCGATCTCGGAGTGTGACCCGCCGGGCGTGAACATCGTGGTGGTCACGGTAATCTCCGTCGCGCCCTTTGCAATCAACTCCTCCACCGATTCTTCCAAGGTCGGCGCACAGAACTCGTTGTAGGCCACCGCGAAGAGGACCTCATACAGCCGGGGCCGAAGCTGAGCCGCCACGGCTTCGAGCCCCGACTGATAGGGGTCCGTGGCGGGCGTCCTCGGCCACCGGCGAATCTTGGTATCCAGCTCGATCTCTTCCGGCGAGGGCGGCAACTTGGCAGCGCGCCGCTGGGCCTCCAACCGTTTCAGCTTCGTCACCAGTTCGGACGGGCAATCTTTGGGAATGCCCCCGTGTCCGACCAAAATCACGCCGCGCGTCGGCTGGCTCATGCAGTCTCTCCTTGTCTCAGACATGGTTGCGGAGCATCAGTTCTTTGGGGTGCGGATTCAGATACACCTGGCCGAGGATGTCGCCCACGTCAAAGACCTGGGCGTAGTGCTTCACCAGCGTCAGCGGGACGATGAGAGGCGTGAGCCCGTGACGATACTCATCGATCACATTCAAGAGCTCAGCCTTCTCTTGGCGGTCGAGTCGCGCCTTGAAGAACCCCAGGATGTGCTGGAGCACGTTCACGTGTCGGCGCACCGTCGCCTTGACGGCCAAGGCTTCCATGAACAGTCGGCCATAACGCATGGCCAATTCCCCAGGCCTGTGGCGGTTGGCCTGCGCGATGAGGCGTCCCAGTGCTTGATGGTGGGGACGACTATGGGCCAGCAAGAGATACTTGTGCGCCGTATGGAACTCGACGATGGCTCGTCGGGCGACGGTCTTTTTCAGCAGGCCGCGCCAACGGTGGTACGCGAACACCCGCACTAGAAACCCATCCAGGATTTCGGGATCAGCCAACCGGCCCTCGTCTTCCACAGGGAGAAGGGGAAACGCGTCCATGCAGGCGCGGGCAAAGAGGCCGACCCCCCGCGGGCGTGGAGTCCCCGCCCGGTTATAGACCGGGACTCGTTCGATCCCGCAACTCGGCGAGTGGCGTTTGAATACATAGCCGGCGAGGTCGATCCTTCCTAATTCATCGACGCGCCGGGCTGCGAAGGTCGTGAGCAGGCCGGTCCGATCGTCGCCGCTTTCGATCACTGTGAGGCGTGGGTGGGGGAGGGAGCCGGTGAGCTGCATCGGCGGACGGGGCACCCCGAGTCCGGCTTCCACTTCCGGACAGACCGGCACCCACTCGACGTAGCGTCCAAGAACGTCCACGAGGAAACTGACTCGCTTGTGGCCGCCGTCGTAGCGGACGCGGTCGCCGAGGAGGCAACGACTGATGCCGATTCGAATTCGCCTGGCACTCAGGACAACACCTCGGAAGCCGGCGTGTCGGCAAATAAGATCGACCGGAGCGCGGACTCCAGTCGGGGGAACTTGAACTGATACCCGCTATCGAGGGCCGCCTTCGGG
The DNA here is from genome assembly GCA_005116795.1 of Nitrospira sp. Classification (GTDB taxonomy): domain Bacteria; phylum Nitrospirota; class Nitrospiria; order Nitrospirales; family Nitrospiraceae; genus RSF151. The sequence goes on from SWDL01000308.1 coordinate 3,848, forward strand.
AGGACTCGTTGCCCGGTGGTCATGAACGAGGCGAGTTCACCGAATGCCAGACGCAACGCGAATGATGGCACGGGCAACCAAGACGGCCGGTGGAGCACCTTGCCCAAGATCCGACACAATTCCCTCATAGTGACCGGCTCCGGCGCCACCGCGTTGACCGGGCCGGAGACCCTCGAGTTCGTCAACGCCCACTCGATCAGGCCGATCAGATCTGCCCGATGAATCCAGGATACCCACTGGGTACCCGGAGCAATCGGCCCACCGACGAATGCCCGAAACGGCGGCAGCATCTTGGCGAGGGCGCCGCCATCCTGCTCCAGCACCATCCCGGTTCGCAGGCGGACAACTCGAACGCCTGCGGACTGAGCCGCCAGCGCCGCCCGTTCCCAGGCCACGCAGAGGTCCGCAAAGAAATCGGAGCCTGATCCATTTCTTTCATCAAACCGTATTTCTTGGCTTGTGCCGTAATAGCCTACCCCCGAGGCGCTGATCAGCAGGCGCGGCTTATTCGAAAGGCGGGAGATCGCCTGGACCAAGAGGCGAGTGGCATTCACCCGGCTGTCCACGATCACCTGCTTCCGCTTCGGCGTCCACCGGCCTTCCGCAATCGGCGCTCCGGCCAGATTGATCACGGTCTCTGTTGATTCCAGTTCATGTTCCCACGTCCCTGACGTGACTCCATTCCATTCGACGACATTGATCGCAGGATCGAGCACTGCTTTCGCATGCTGTAGATTTCGAGAGAGGACCGTCACGGTCATGCCCTGACGCGCAAGCGACCGGCACAGCGCCCGCCCGATGAACCCAGTCCCGCCGCTGACCACGAT
>SWDL01000309.1 GCA_005116795.1 Nitrospira sp.
GTCCGGGAATTGCCAGAGTTGGTCGTGAGGGGAGGGTGCATGATGCCGGTTGCCGATCGACAATACGCGATCCAGGGCAAGCGAGACATTGAGACCCGACGGGTGGCCTATATGCTGGCCCACATGTCGGAGAATAAGGCCTATCACCATGCCGTTGAGGCGGCAAACGGGGATGCCGGCGGGGTGCTGCTCGACCGGTTCAAACGGCGGTATCAAGCCTATCGCAAAGCCTGGCGGGGCAATCCCCGTCATGCCATCGAACAGGGCTTGCACGATCGCTACTTCCGCGAGACGGGCTTTCCGCCGCTTTGTGTGGACATCGAAACCGCCGCGGCCTGTGACCTCGCCTGTCCCTTCTGCTTCCGGCAGTCCATCGCCACGCCGGATAAGCTGATGCAGGAAGAGGTGGCCTATCGGATTCTCGATCAGTGCGCGGAACTCGGCGTGCCGTCGATCAAGCTCAATTGGCGAGGCGAGCCGCTGTTGCATCCGAAATTGCCCGCCATCGTTTCCTCTGCCAAACGGCGGGGCATTCTCGAAACGATCATCAACACGGACGCGGTCACTCTGACGGAGGACAAGTCTCGCGCCTTGATAGAAGCCGGACTGGATCTCCTGATCTATTCCTTCGACGGGGGAACCAAGGAAACCTATGAGCGCATGCGGCCCGGCCGTTTCCACGAGAACAGGTTCGAGGACGTCCACGAGAACATCCGGAGATTCGCAGCCATCCGGCGGGAGATGGGGGCCATGTTGCCCCGCACCCAGATTCAGATGGTGCTCACCGCGGAGACCTATCAGGAGCAGGAGGCCTTCTTTCGCCTGTTTGAGGATTGCGTCGACGACGTCTCCGTCAAGGCGTATACCGAACGGGGAGGCGCCGTCTCTGATCTGGACGAGGAGTCGCGGGCGCGTGTGCAAGGGTTCCTCGGCGAGCACGGCATGGCTCCCGGCACGCCCTACTGGCGCAATCGCGAGGGCGCCCTCTTGGTGTCGCTCGGCCGTCTGCCCTGCGAACAGATCTTCCAGCGGTTGATGGTGAGCTACAGCGGCAGTGTCAGCATGTGCTGCTACGACTGGGGCAACGAGCATCCCGTGGGCTATGTCGATGCCCAGGCCCACGAAGAGGGGATGAAGCCCTATCTTGTCACGATCGAGAAGGCCCGCAAGAAGGCCAAAGGATTCGAAGGGATGACGAATCTGTCGTTGCCGGTGCGACACGTGTCGCCGGACCGGCGCGTACAGACCTTGCGCGAGATCTGGGACGGCGTCCTGCTGAACGACGTGCGCCGCCGCCACCTCAGCGGTGCCGTCGATCAGGTTCCCATCTGCGCCGCCTGTCCCTTCAAAGAGACCTATCAGTGGGCGCCGGTCCCTTGAGCGTGAAGCGTCGTTCGTGAAGCGTGAAGCGCGCGAGAAAGGTTCGTCTTCCGCGTCGCGCCCGTCCCGCACGAATCACGCGCGAAGCCGCTAGCCCGTCATCCCTTGCCGACTGTCCTGAACAATCCTGCCTAGCCCAGCGAATCACTGTCGCGCGGATCGTCCGAATCTGTTGAAAAGTCTTTGGTTGCGAGCCATCTTGTCGGGCACGCAGTTTGCTCAGCCTCCCATCACTTAGGCTCTCCCCACGCTTCACGAGGTGCGCTTCACGGGAGTTAAAGGCCTGACCGTCTGTTTCCGATAAGAACGGTAGACCGTCCTGCGAACGGATGGTCGGTCGATGAACGGATGGTGCGGAGATCCTCCCCATAAAATTGACGGTGAGTGAACAGCGAATGAACCCCCCAGTGCCACAACACGAAGGACTCCAGTTCTTTTCGACCACCCGGATGTGGAAAGAATTCTGGCTGCTGACGCTCATTGCCGATGAACCCGCCGTCAGCCAGCACCGGCTGGGGCGGGCGATCGGGGCCAGCAGTTCGATGACGAACACCTATATCAAAGAGTTCGTGCAACAGGGATTCTTACGGATGTCGGGAGACACGAATCGCACCATGCGCTATGAGCTCACGCAGGCGGGCCGCAAGATGCGGCGGCAACTGCTGCATTTGTACGGACGGGAAGCGGCCAGGCTCCACACGGCTGCCCGCCGGGAATATGAAAAGCGGTTGAACGAACTGGCCAAGTCGGGGATCAGCCGGTTGGCGCTCTTCGGCGCGGCGACGACCGGCGAGCTGGTGTACCAGGCGGCCCAGCCGACGGCGATCAGGATCGTGGGGGTGGTGGACAACGATTCAACCAAACAGGGGCGGCCATTCGGGTCGCTGGTGGTCATGTCTCCGTCGGCCATCGAATCGTTCGAGCCGGATGCGGTGCTCATTGCGGCCTTCGGACGTCCGGATGAAATCTACCAACAAGTCCGACACCTCAAGGAAAAGGGCATTGAGATCATTAAGCTGTAATGAAAGTCTCTCGTATCTCGTGGTTCGATAGACTCACCACCCTGAGCTTGTCGAAGGGTCGTTCGTAATTCGTCCGAAGCGAGTCTGTTCCAAACGAGATACGAGATGCGAGCGACGAGATACGAAGAGCCCGAAAGGAGGAACGATGGCGGATACGCTCGTCATTGGCGGTAAAGCGGTCGGAGCAGGCCAGCCGGTCTTTGTCGTCGCTGAAACGGCCAATGCCCATAACGGCGATTTCGGGCAGGCGAAGGCGCTGGTGCGGGCGGCGGCGGACGCCGGCGCGGATGCGGTGAAGATTCAATTCATCCGCGCGGACGCCCTCGTGGTGAAGGGGCATCCGCGGTATGCCCACTTCAAGAAGCTCGAATTCTACGATGAGCAATGGGCCGAGCTGTTCCGGCTGGCGCAGAGCGTCGGTCTGCCCGTCCTGGCCGATGTCTTCGACGCCGCGGGAGTGGAGACGCTCGTCCGGTTGGGCGTCGCCGGTCTGAAACTCCATGCCAGCGATACCTGTCACGCCGCCCTGATCCGGCGCGTGGCGGAGACGCAGCTCCCGGTGTTCCTTTCGGCGGGAGGCGCCTTCCCCGATGAACTCGAATGCGCGATCGAACAATTGCGGATGAACGGTCCCTGTCCGATCGTGCTGATGCACGGCTATCAGGCGTATCCGACCGATGATTCCGATCTTCATCTCCGACGTCTGGTCACGCTCAAAGAGCATTTCAATTTGCCGGTGGGCCTCCAGGACCACCTCGACGGGGCCTCACCCAAGGCGATGCTGGCGCCGCAACTGGCGCTCGGCCTCGGCCTGTCGGTGATCGAAAAACATCTGACGCTCGACCGGGCCGCCAAGGGGATCGATTACTACTCCTCGCTGAATCCCGACGAGTTTCACCACATGGTGCGCGGCATCCGGGAAGCCGAGACCCTGCTCGGTTCGCCGCGGCTCGCGATGTCGGAGCAGGAGCGGACCTATCGTCAGCACGTGCGCAAGG
>SWDL01000310.1 GCA_005116795.1 Nitrospira sp.
TGCTGTATGACGAAGTCTTTTCGGCGATCGGTACGGAGGGCTGACCGAGGCGCCGCAGGCGGCCGGGCGCAAGACGCGGCAAGACGCGGCCTTGACACCAGCCTCTCAGGTAGCTATCCTCGCCGGGTTTCCCAGGGCTGGCTTGGCCGGGCCTGTCTTTTTCACCGAGAAAGGAGTACAGGACAATGACACGCAGACACGCACAGGTGGCCGGAATTGGTTTCTTTGCCGGCCTTGCTTTTCTGGCTTTGCTGGCGTCATCTTGGGTCGCCTTCGCGGCCGACGCGTCGTTTAAGATGGGGGTCATCGATCCTCAAGCCATCCTCGAAAAATCCACGGCAGGCAAGCGGGCCCTGGCGGGGCTCAAGGAGTATGCTCAGGCTCGCCAAAAGCTCATCGGAGGCGACGAAGAGGAATTGAAAAATCTGGAGAAGCAACTGAAGGAGCAGGAAAGCAGCCTGAGTGAAGTCGCCAAGCGCGAGAAGCAGAACCAGTTCCGAGCCAAGCTGGCCGAGTATCAGAAAAAGGGGTCCGAGTTCCAGCAGGAATTGGCCGCCAAGCAGAAGGAATTGGTGGACGAATACATGAAGAAGATCCAGTCCGCCACCAAGACCGTCGCTGAAAAAGGCGGCTACTCGCTCGTGGTCGATAGGGGCAGCGAGACGACGCTCAAGATCGTCATTTACAACAGAGATTCCGTCGATATGACCGACCAGGTCCTCAAGGAGTTTGAAAAACAGAATAAGTAGCCGGCTGCGAACCACCATCGTGTGCGAAGGAGGAACGTCGAATGCGGCATACATCAGCGAAGAGGGGGGCGAAGGGCCTGTGGTTGATCGGGGTTTTAATGATCTGGTTCTTCGGCTCTGTGTCGTTCGCCGCGGAGTATCTACCCTTACCGGGTCTCTCGGCCCGCGACCGAGCCATCCTTGCCAACAGCATGGTTCAGCACGCGCAATGTCGTACGGCGCTGATCGAGGCCAACGAAGCCTTGAAAGAACTCGCCGATGACGAGACGCTGATCCGGATCAAAGGCACCTGCGAAGCGGAGTTGCTGAAGCCGGAAGCCAAGGACACCATCACCCGGTGGTTGAAGCTGGCGCCCCAGACCCATCAGGATCGACCGGCGATGCTGGCCCTCCTTGCCAAGGCCCAGTCGCCGTCGGATGTCGACATGGACTGGGTCCTGGTGCCGGCCGGAGAATTCGAAATGGGCGCCGAGGGCGGACCGGCTGAGCCGGACGAGGCGCCGAAACACAAGGTCGATCTGGACGCTTTCTACATCAGCAAACACGAAACAACCAACGCGCAATACTACGTGTTCGTCAAAACCACAGGACACCGGATTCCCCAGAACTGTTGTGAACCCAAGAACACCCTCTGGAGAGACGGCGCGCCGATCGATCGCGCCGGCGAGTTGCCTGTGAACAACGTGAGCTGGGATGATGCGGTGGCCTTCTGTACATGGTCGGGGGGGCGCTTGCCCACGGAGGCTGAGTGGGAAAAGGCCGCAAGGGGGACGGACGGCCGGCCCTACCCCTGGGGCAAAGAGTCTCCCACGTCTGGAAACCGCGCGAATTTCAGCTTCGAGCCGGTCTCGTTTTGGGAAGGGGCCGCGTCCCTTGCCGTGAAAGACCAGTACGAGTTCGGTGTGAGCCCCTACGGACTCTATGAAATGGCGGGCAACGTCTCAGAGTGGGTGTCCGATTGGTACGATCCCACCTACTATAAGGACAGTCCCTCGAAGAATCCCAAGGGTCCGGCGGAAGGGAGGACCAAGGTGACCCGTGGCGGCAATTGGCGAGAAAATGCGGACAGCATCCGGTCGGCCAATCGCAACGGCAAACACAACCCGGATGAGCGACGCCTCTTCATCGGCCTCCGCTGCGCCAAGGACGGGCTGAAGTAGACGACGCAATGAACCCCCGCATGTTTCATGACGACTTCTGCGCCCCTGCGGCTGCCATGCATCTCCAGGGTCCCCCGGTGCCGGGGGCCCCTGGGGGAGCTATTACGTACCGGTGCCATGGGTCGCAGATGCCAGGGATGGCGTGTCACGAGGTGCCATGACTCTCATGCGGGCTCGCCTCTACCTGCTGAGCCTTTCTCCAGCGGATAGCCCGCTTCCCGCCAAGCGCGGATGCCCCCGTCCATGGAGATGACCTTGGTGTAACCCATCTGCCGAAGACTGTCGGCGGCGAGGGCCGACCGGAAGCCGCCGCCGCAATAGAGCACGATCTCGGCCGACTTATCAGGGATCAGGCCTTCGATGTCGCGTTCCAAAATCCCCCGCCCGAGATGGCTGGCGCCTTTCACCCGGTCCGCGGCAAACTCCGACTCCTCGCGGACGTCGAGAAAATGAAACTCCTCGCCCCGATCCATCCTGGCCATCACCTCGGCCACGGTCGATTCGTTGATACGCGATCGCGCCTCATCGACGATCTTCAGAAATCCCGGATGATGCTTCATCTCGTTTCCTCCTCAAAGGAACCCGCACATTCCCCCTAAAAGAGCCTCGTCTGCTCGGACAGCGGACGGCGAAAGGTATTCGGGATGGGCTCCTCCCGTTCGACCGGAAATCCCGCCTTGCGGCACCCCACCTCGAAGAGCTGCTCCACCATGTTCCAGTAGATCCCCTCCCCATGATGCCGCTTGAAGAACCGGGCCTCGGTCAGCGAGCAGCCGGTGCGTGATCTTGCGCACCCGATCCGGGAAGGCCGCCTGCATCCGTTCCAGAAACACCGACTCGACGCTCCCGGTCAGCCGCAAGAGAATATAGGTGGCGCGCGTGGCGCCGGCTTCGCGCGCGCGAGCCAGGATCTCCGGAATGTCCTTGTCATTCAGTCCTGGAATCACCGGCGCCACTGAGACGCCCGTGGGGATGCCGGCCTCCGACAACCGGCGCATCGCTTCCAACCGGCCGGCGATCGACGGGGCTTGTGGCTCTACCTTCCGCGCGGTTTCATTGTCGGCGAAGGGAATACTGAAGAAGACCCGCACCCAGGCGTCCCGTTGCAACTGTTGCAGCACGTCGATGTCGCGGGCGATCAGTGCGGCCTTGGTAATCAGCCCGACGGGATTTCTAAACTCCGCGCAGACCTCCAGGCAGGCGCGCGTCACTCGGTAGCTCGCCTCCGCCGGCTGATAGCAGTCGGTATTCCCGGAGAAGGCGATGATCTCGCCCCGCCAGCTTGGTGTCATGAATGTCTCGCGCAGCCGGGTCGGCGCGTTGACTTTCACGACGATGTTGGACTCGAAGTCCGTGCCCGACCCGAAGCCCCAATACTCATGGGTCGGCCGCGCATAGCAGTAGGCGCAGGCGTGGAAGCAACCGCGGTAGGGATTCAGGCTCCAACGGAAGGGCAGATCCGGGCTCTCGTTGTGGCTCAGGATCTCGTGAGTTTCTTCTTCGTACAGGCGCAGCCCGACGGGGGGCGGGCCATCAAGACACTCTCGGGCTTGCGCTTCAAACCGATTGGGAGGATTGGAGCGGGCACGCATGGGCCGCTATCGTCGGCCTGCGCCGGGAACTTGTCAAGTCGGTCGATCAGCCCTCGGCCTCTCCATCGGACTGGGCTCGTTCCAGGCTTGTCCCAGTTCGTTGACTCTCCGCAGACCTAGTGCTAGCCTGTGAACTCTCGAATGGCAGCCGCCCGATACCACCGTGCACGACCTTCGCTACCTCAGGGAGCAGTTCGACACCCTTCGCGACCGACTCGGGTCGCGCGGGGCCGACGTGCCATGGGAAGATTTGCAGAAACTCCTCCGGGAGCGGCGTGAACTGACCACCCAGGTCGAGGATCTCCGTCACCAGTTGAAAAAAGGCTCAGAGGAAGTGGCCCGGCTGAAACGCGCCAAGCAGCCGGCCGACGAGACCATGTCGGCGATGAAGGCGCTCGGCGACAAGATCAAGGACCGTGAGACCGGGCTCCGCGAGGTCGAAGAGCGGGTCACCGACTTGGCCCTCCGGGTGCCGAATCTCCCCCACCCGTCGGTCCCGGCCGGCCGCGACGCAGCGGACAATGTGGAGGTCCGCCGCTGGGGCACGGCGCCGTCATTCACGTTTACGCCCCTCTCCCATTGGGAAGTGGGTGAGGCGCTCGGCATTCTGGACTTTGAGCGAGGGGCAAAACTCACAGGCGCCCGCTTCGTGGTCCTGGCCGGCCAGGGCGCCCAACTCGAGCGGGCCTTGATCAATTACATGTTGGACCTCCACACGACCCAGCATGGCTATCACGAAGTCCTGCCGCCGTTCCTGGTCAACCGCGCCGCCATGACCGGCACGGGGCAGCTCCCCAAATTTGAGGATGATCTGTTTGCCCTCAAAGCGGAGGACTATTTCTTGATCCCCACGGCCGAGGTGCCGGTCACCAATCTGTTGCGGGACGAGTCCATCGCCGCCGATCGCCTTCCGATCCGCTACACCGCCTACACGCCCTGCTTCCGTCGTGAGGCCGGTTCCTATGGGAAAGACACGCGCGGGTTGATCCGCCTGCACCAGTTCAATAAGGTCGAGCTGGTCGCCTTCGCCGCGCCGGAGACCTCGCACCAGGAGCTGGAACGTCTGACGGCCGATGCGGAAGCCGTCTTACAAGGCCTGGGACTCCACTATCGCGTCATGACCCTCTGCGCCGGCGACATGGGATTCTCCGCGACCAAGACCTACGACCTCGAAGTCTGGCTCCCCTCGCAGCAGGTTTTCCGGGAGATCTCGTCGTGCAGCAACTTTGAAGCCTTTCAGGCGCGGAGAGCCGGCATTCGCTACCGCCGCCCCGACGGCAAGATGGATTTCGTCCACACGCTGAACGGGTCGGGTCTCGCCGTCGGCCGCACGATGGTGGCGATTTTAGAACAGTATCAACAGGCGGACGGGTCGGTCCTTGTGCCCCCCGTGCTCAGACCGTATCTCCAAGGCCGCGAACGAGTGACTCGCGACTAGCCTCAAGGCCTATGGCTGCCCCCTCGCATCCGCTCGCATTCCCTGATCCCAGGTTGACGGAACTGGCCCGGCTGGCCTCGGTCGTGTGCGGCGCCCCGGTGGCGCTCATCGCGTTGTCTGAAAACGACCGGCTGCTCGTCGCCGGTCGACATGGCACCGGCGCGATGGAACTCCCCGGCTCCGCCGAGCCCGTCACACACACGCTCACACACACGGATATTGTGGAGGTCTCGCGCCACGGCAGCGCGGACGATTTTCCGCTTTCGCTCGACGGACCTCCGATTCAGTTCTATGCCGGCGCCGCGATCCGGACGGCCGGCGGGCAGCCGCTCGGGCTGGTCTGCGTGATGGACCACCGGACACGGCCTCTCTCCGCCGACCAGCGCGCGGCGCTCATGACCATCAGCCGCCAGGTCTCGGCGCAGCTTGAACTCCGCCGGCACCAGGCCGAGTATGATCGCGCGCAGCAGGGACGGCAGCAGGCCGAAGACACGCTCAAGCAACGCGATGAGCAACTCCGCCAGGCCCAGAAGATGGAAGCCATCGGCAATTTGGCCGGCGGCATCGCGCATGACTTCAATAATCTGTTGACCGTCATCACCGGCTACAGCGAGCTGGTGCTGAAGAAGATCCCGGAGACGGACCCGCAGCGCCGGAAGCTCGAAGAGATCAAGAAAGCGGGCGACCGCGCCGCCGCCTTGACCCAGCAACTGCTCGCCTTCAGCCGCCGGCAGATTCTTCAGCCCAAGATCGTCGACGTCAACGCGATCATCTCGGGCATGGCCTCCATGCTGCAGCGCCTGGTGGGCGAGGACATCCACGTCAATATCGCGCTCGCGCCGGATGTGGGACGCGTGATGGCTGATCCCGGCCAGCTCGAACAAGTGATCATGAATCTGGTGGTGAATGCCAGGGATGCGATGCCGGCCGGCGGCAAGGTCACCATTGAAACCGTGAACATCGACCGCGCGCCCGTCTTTTCCAACAAGTCCGACGCCTCGACGACACGTCCCTACATCATGCTCGCCGTCAGCGACGCCGGCACCGGCATGGATGACGCGACCCGCGCTCGGATTTTTGAGCCCTATTTCACCACCAAAGCCGCAGGAAAAGGCACCGGCCTGGGCCTCTCCACCGTCTACGGCATCGTGAAGCAGAGCGACGGGGAGATCCTCGTCTACAGCGAACCGGGACATGGCGCCACGTTCAAGATCTACCTCCCGCGAGAAGACCGCGTGGCGGCGGACCTCGACGCCGCGACGCCGGCCGACTCCCTCCCGGTGGGGACCGAAACCATTCTCTTGGTGGAAGACGAGCCGGGCGTGCGGGCCTTTACCGGCGAAGCGCTGCGGATGCAGGGGTACACGATCCTCGACGCCAAGCACGGCATCGAGGCGCAGGTGTTGAGTACGCAGCATCCCGCGCCGATTCATCTCCTGCTGACCGACGTGGTCATGCCGCAAATGAACGGACGCGAGGTGGCCGAGCGCGTGCTGTCGCAACGCCCCGGCCTCAAAGTGCTCTACATGTCCGGCTATGCGGAGCAGGCCGTCATCAATCGCGGCATCTTGGACTCCGGCTTCGCCTTCTTGCAGAAACCCTTTACGCAGCACGCCCTCGTGTCGAAAGTGCGGGAAGTACTGGATGCCAAGCCCTCGTAACGGGTAAGCTGTCAGGGATTGGAGGGGTGACGGAGCGGCCGAACGTGCCGGTCTTGAAAACCGGAGACCTCGCAAGGGGTCCGCGAGTTCAAATCTCGCCCCCTCCGCCATGTCACGCAATGCTGAACGCAGAACGAGGAACGCTGAATGAAGAGAACGGCCCTGTCCTGAAATCTCGCTCCACCGTTCAGCATTCTGCGTTCATCGTTCCGCATCGGAGGGTTGTGCTTGTCCCACAGGTGATGGTTAGGCTATGATGCCGCTCCGCAACGTGAACGCATAGCGCATAGCGAGCAAGGACTGTTGAGGCAGCAACCCGAAGAGACTCCCTCCAGAGGCGCCGACGTCGGAGAGGTGGCCGAGTGGCCGAAGGCAACGGTTTGCTAAGTAGTTCCCGCCCCTACGTGATTTCAACAGGTTGCGAAGACCTCCAGGAATCTCGAACAGATAGGAGTGGACAAGAGTTTCGCGGAGGGACACCGGAGGACCTGAATCCCTCTCCAGCCTAGCCCCGTTGTCACACGAAATGGCACACGGTCAAACCCAAGTTTCCGTTCAGCTTTTCCTGGCGCGAGGATCACGATGAGTCTCGACTACTCATGGCAAAAGTTACACCTGGCAACCCTGGGCCTGGCCACGGGCAATGAACCAGTGCAAAAGCGGCTTGCAGGTGCCTTTATTAACATGCACACGCTCAAAGCCGAGGACTTCCCGGAGGGACCTCTTCGTGACAAGTTCATGGCGATCGAAGTCAAGGTTGAAGCCGCTATGGCCATTGTCAGCGCCAATCCTCAGAAGGGAGAAATTGCTGCAAGTATCGAGGCCATGAGCGACTCGGATGCTGATCAGATGATTCGCGAAATTATGTCGCTATATGATCAAGTGTGCCGACGTATGGGTAAAGAAGGGTTTTAGTCTCGTATCAGCGGACCTCTAGGGTACGCGCCCCGAAGAGCTGGAGACTCTCGCCAGCCTGAGGCCTTTCTATCGTGAGAGGTGCTGGGAGAGCAGCACAACATGCCCGCATCCCGCCTGCATCTGACCGAGAAATTATCTGGTCAGGCTGATACCCATAACAACGGGGGCAAAGATCGCATCGCCCAAGACTTCAAACGCTACGGCGTTCATACCGTCTTCAATCGCTTGCTCACCTCATGGCCTCTGCATCCCCACGCTCATCTGAATGAAGTTGGTGATACAGACCTTGAGCCACGGGTCCGTTCGATGTGGCTCGAAAAGAAGCATGGAGACGGACACTATGAGGATCGAGCTAAGCTGCTTCGAGTAGCGGTTGAAATGCTTGAAGACCATGAATCAATCGACTTCCCCGCGGTCTTCATTGCATTGGCCGGAGCAAGAAAGGCAGCGGCGTATTCATCGCTCGACCGGGCAAAACTGTTGGCCGACCGCGACCATCGGCTCGACAAGGAAGTCCGGCTCCGCCGCCAGTTGTGCGCGGCCTTGGCCACTTATAGGAAGCATCGCCAGGCCTGGGACCCGCATAACGGAGCGCTTATGCAAACAATTAGTGACCTAGAGAATTCACTCCCGCCTCTGCCTGCGGCACAGAGTAGGCACCGAGGCCGACCTGCTGACGTGGATATCCCCGCAGTCCGCCACGCCTTGACTGAGGCTGGCGTACCTTCCGGCCTCAAGAATTTCCGAACTCGGCTGAATCGGGAAGGTTGTGAGGCCGCGCCAAAGAATCTTCGTGAGGCCTTGCTCATGGCAACCTGCCTGATCCCCTATCGAACTAAACGCGCCCCCTAGCCTTCACCTTTCCCCTCAACCTAAATCCCCCACAGAAAAGAATTTAGTCCGCACTTAACTCTTTTCGGCTCGCGATATGCTGCGCGTATGGACACCGAGCGCGTTGCAACCATCAGAGCCGAGATTGCCCGAGCCCGTGTGCCGCTCTACATCGTTGGGGCGCGCGCGCGTATTCATCCAGTCCGTCTGAGTCAAATCCTCAATGGGCGAGTCCGGCTTACGCGCGAACTCGAAGCACGCATTACCGCGGCAATTCAGATCGGGGCTGCTGAGGCTGGCAACCCCTCTGCGGAACACTTTGGATCGAGGTGATATGGACCCGCAAGCTGTTATCGGTCTGTGCTGCGGCGCTGCATGGACCCCGACCAGCGCCCGACTGGAACGCAGCGGACCGCACTGGAAAGCAACCTGCGGTGCTTGCGGCAAATACCTGTGCTTCCTACCTCAGCGCGCGGGCAGCTTCCGGCTCCCGTTCGGAAAGTATCGAGGAACCCTGCTTGTCGAACTGTGGGGGGAAGACCCGGCTTACTGCCGATGGCTCAAGGACCGACCCTGGCTCAAGTCGCGGCTACGAGAAGTCCTTGCTGAGACGGAGAAGCATTCATCATGAGGAATCCAATCTTGCTGTCTGAGTGCGTCTATGAGCTGCGCGCCCCCAAGACGCGGCAAGGCACGGTGAGCGGCTACTTCAACGATCCGGCCCTTCTGTACAAGGCTGCGGATGAGCTAGACGCCAAAGTCCCAGGCATCTATATCACGCTGAACCCTGTCAATCCTGCGTTGCTGGCCCGCGCGAAGAATCGTCTTCAAATGCACGCCAAGACAACGACCAGCGACGCCGACATCCTTCGGCGTGAGTGGCTGTTGATCGATTGCGACGCTGTCCGGCCTGCCGAGATTTCCAGCAGCGAACCGGAGCACCACGCCGCGATCGAGCGAGCGCAGACCGCCGCATCCTGGCTCACGGAGCAGGGCTGGCCTGAGCCGGTTCTTGCTGATTCCGGCAACGGTGCGCATCTACTTTACCGCATCGAACTCCCTAACGACCCACCGAGCCGCGAACTGGTCAAGTCAGTTCTGGAAGTCCTCGCCCTGAAATTCAATGATACGGTCGTCACGATCGACACCGGCGTCTTCAACGCGGCCCGAATCACGAAGCTCTACGGCACGCTGGCCTGCAAGGGGGATTCGACGGAGGATCGGCCCCATCGTCGGTCTCAGATTCTCAGCGTCCCGCAGAACGTCCAGGTCGTTTCTCATGGGCTGCTCACTGCGCTCGCCGCGCTCCGGCCCGTCGAGCCCAAGCCAGCGTTATCACGCAGCAACGGGGCGTCGCTTGATGTGAGAGAATTTCTGACGCGGCACGGTCTCGCAATTGTGCGAGAAAAGCTGTGGAATCGCGGGGTGGTTTTTGAGTTGGAATCGTGTCCGTTCAACCCCGAGCATGTCCGGTCATCCTCGATCATTCAATTCCCGACCGGGGCGGTAGTCTTCACTTGCTTCCATAATAGCTGCCAAGGGAAGCGCTGGGCAGAACTCCGCGCCCTCCTTGAGCCGGATCATCGGTCATGGAGAAATGAGCAAGGCCGCGCGACTGATTCCGTCGAGACCCAAGCCGTCCCGATAGTGACGGTGTTGTCCGACGTGACACGGGAGGCCGTGGCCTACCTCTGGTCTGGCCGGATCGCCGTCGGGAAGTTGACGTTACTGGTCGGCCCGCCAGGGGTCGGGAAGTCCTACACCACCCTCGACATGGCCGCACACGGGTCACAGGGCAGGGCCTGGCCTGACGGGATGCCCTGCCCGTTTTTCTCCACCGTCCTGCTCTCAGCAGAAGACGGTCTCGCCGATACGATCCGGGCTCGGCTCGATGCGCTGGACGCCGACTGCTCCAAAGTCCATGCCTTGACAAGTATTCGCGAACCGAACGGCGAGCGCTCGGTTGACCTGAGTCGAGACCTGGGCCACGTCGAGACCGTTATCCGCCAGACCAAGGCCGGACTGTTCGTGGTGGACCCGCTCACCGCCTACCTCGGGCGCACGGATGCCCACAAGGAAGCCGAGGTTCGTGCGTTGCTGGCGCCATTCGCCGACCTCGCCGCGCGCGAACGGGTGGCGGTGGTGGCGGTCATGCATCTCAACAAATCGCAGTCCGCCGGGCTCCTCAATCGAACGATCGGCAGCATCGGATTTGTCGCAGCGGCCCGAGCGGTCTTCGGCATCGGACGCGATCCGAGCGATGAGGCTCGGTGTCTCTTAGTCCCGATCAAATCGAATGTCGCGGCGTTCCCCCCGATCTTAGCCTTCCGACTCAACCAGCACGGGGTGTGCTGGGAGCAAGACGCGGTCAAAGGCGTGTCGCCAGAGTCGGTCTTTTGTGCCCCTGCGCCAGAGAGCGCCGATGAAAAAGAAGGTCGCGAAGACGCGATGGCCTTCCTCATGGAGTTACTGTCGGATGGGCCGGCACCTGCGGAGAAAGTCTTCACCGAAGGGCGCAAAGTCGGGCTGAGCCCGTCCCAACTCCGGCGGGCGAGTCGGGCCGTCCATATCGTGACGCGCAAGGCTGGGTTCTCAAAAGGGTGGGTCTGGTCGCTTCCCCCCCAAGATGACGACGCCTGTCATCTTCGTGACGAAAAACCGCGAAACGCCGCGCTAGACGTGGCGTCTGCCGAAGATGACACCTCCCGTCAAAACGTCATCTTCGAAACGTCATCTTCGACCCTCTTCGAAGATGACGCCCCCCCGAAGATGACACCCAAACACGCCGCCTGTCATCTTCGTGACATCTTCGATAATAACAACGACTTACGGACCAAGATGACACCCAAACACGCCGAGGAGGTGCTCGACGATGTTAGTTGAAGCCGTCAACGGGCCGATTCGCTATCGCTGGCCTGGTGGCGAGATTCGTCTGGTTCCCGGCAAGCCAGTGGAGTTGCCCAATGATCGCGCTGAGCGTCTTCTGGCGAAGGCAGGAGGCAAAGTGCGCCAGATCACCACAACCGCCCCTCCCGTCATCGTCGAGCCGCACCCCTCCCCTCGCCGCTGCTACTGGGAAGATCGAGACGGCACGATTCGGCCCGGTGTCGTGACGATGCTCGGTCAATGTGGGGAGGAGTTCTGGGTCTTGGTCGAGGACGGGACATCCTGGGTGTGGGTCACGGATTTTCGGCTCCGATCAAGGGCACAGTGGGAAAGCCAACAGAGGACGATGGCAACTAAGAATGAGAGAGGCCCGCAGCCCGCTCAGAAGATTCTTAGGGTCCCCTATGCGTGAGGCGACTCAAACCGACCTCGCAGCCCTTGGCGAGCCGGAGCCGGAGTATCTGACCGCCTCACAGGTCGCTGCGCTCTTGCAGGTTTCTGAGAAGTCCGTCTTTCGATGGGCAGCCAAAGACGCCGCCATGCCCTGCTTGCGAATCGGTCGAACGGTGAGATTCCCTCGCGCCCGATTACTTCGGTGGCTCTCAGCGCGAGAACAGGGCCTTGGACGAGCGCCACGGACTCGGAAACCCTTGCAGGCAGGTCCGCAAGCCCTTGACGGTCAAGGAAAGACGGCAAGGGGAAACGGTGCTATGGGCCAATCCTTGAGCCATTGACGCGGAAAAAGGGGTCCCAATGCCAGGCAAAAGGCCGTTGAAAAGCCAAGCTCCCCGCTTGTTAGGGTATCACGGAGGCGCTGAAGGGAAAGCCTATCGCCGCGCCTACGATGCCCTAGGGACGGAGCTAGGCCCCTTCCGCAACGAGTACGTCCGGTACGAGGCTGGGCGAGTCGCTATTGCCCGGATGCAATTCGAGCGCGCCACGAGAGAACTGGTCTTCATGCAGCGACAGCGCCGCCAAGGGAGGGGCCGACGCCCGAACCTCCAGCAAATCGAACGCCTGGCCCGACGGCAAGGCCTCGCAGACGGCAGCTACGCTCAAGCCATCCGGCGCCTAGAGGAATTGGTCAGTCGCGATGGGCACGCTCCCGATCTTGCCCGTCAACTCGCCGCGCTAGAGGGGGGCAGACCATGAAGGCGAGCGAGTTGCGCCGTTATGCTACCGATCCAGTGGCGTTCATCGACGACCGCGTGAAAAAGAACGAACTCGGGAGACCCTTCGGGCTGCTCCCCCATCAAAAAGAGATACTCGCTTTGGCTTTCGCGTTCGACGAAGAAGGCCGGTTGCCGTGGGATACGATCATCTGGTCTTGCCCGAAGAAATCGGGGAAGACCACGATCAACGCCGCGGTAACAGTTTGGTGGTCTTTCACACAAGAAGCCCCCAATGAGTTGTACGTCCTCGCTAATGATCAGGAGCAAGCCCTCTCCCGTGTGTTCAAGAGCATCGCTGGACTCCTCATTCACAATGGCGACCTCACCGCGAGTGCGGACATCCGCGCACGAGAAATCCTGTTGAGTAACGGCACGACGATCGCCGCCTTGGCCTCAGACTTCGCCGGGAATGCCGGCAGCAATCACGGCGTCACAAGTTGGGACGAGCTGTGGGCGTATGCGAGCGAGTCAGCACGCCGCCTGTGGGAGGAACTGACCCCGGTGCCAACACGCAAGAACTCGGTCCGCTTTGTTACAACTTACGCGGGGTGGGAGAACGAAAGCCTCCTTCTCCAGGAACTCTACAAGCAAGGAGTGGGGCCGGATGAGCACCCGGATGGACAAGGTGAGAGGTTGCACCCTACCCTCCCCGTTTTTGTGAACCGGGAAGCGCGGCTGTTTATCTACTGGGACCACGAACCACGCATGGCCTGGCAGACTGACGCTTACTACCAGGCGCAACGGCGCACGCTTCGCCCTTCCACCTACCTGCGACTTCATGAGAATCGTTGGACCGTTGCGGAGTCCCGTTTCATCACGCCAGACCTCTGGGATACCAACATTGACGCGACGCTCACCCCGCTCCTGCCGAACTCCGAGTATCGACTCTTTGTCGGCGTCGATGCTGGAATCAAGCACGACACCGCGGCGGTTGTCGCAGTCTGTTGGGATGGCGACCGGTTGCGGCTGGCAGCACATCGCATCTGGACGCCGAGCCCGGATCATCCGCTCGATCTGGAGGCCACGATTGAAGCCTATCTTCGCGAACTGTGCGACCGCTATGACGTGTCGCGAATCGCCTGCGACCCCTACCAGCTCCATCGTAGCATTACGACGCTCAGAGCCGCCGGTCTGCGCATCGAGGAATTCCCGCAGACGACGGCGAACACGACCCGCATGGGCCAGGCGCTTTTCGACCTTCTCAACGGCAAGAACGTCCGGCTGTATCCGTCCGACGAGCTGCGCGCGCAAGCCTTGAACACGGTTGCCGTCGAATCGCCACGCGGCTGGCGGATTGCGAAGGAGAAGGCCGGCAAGAAAATCGACGCCGTAGTTGCGCTGGCGATGGCGTGCTGCGCCGCCCTCGATCGGCCACGGCGGGAGGTTCGCGTTTTGACCCCTGAGGACTCGGAGATGGCCCGCAGCGTCGAGGCGCTTCAAGCCGAAGAGGCCGCCGCCCTTGCCGAACGGCGGGCAGAATCCGCACGTGAGATTGCAGAGGTCTGCCGTACCCAAGGGTTTTGGGCTCCTCATAGCGAGGACAGTTTCGCTCCCTCGTTCTGGGAGCGGCAATAACAAGGAGCATCCATGCACCCGTTCATGGACATCACCGTCCGCACTCAACGCCCGCCTGATGAACGGGAGGGGGCGCGGGCATGTGCCGATCGCGTTGAGACGCTGTTGGCGGCACTGGACGACTTGACCGAGCCGAGCGACGCCGCGCGCGAGCAGATTCTTGACACCGTGCGGGAAGTCTCTCGCCTGTTCACCGCGTACTCGAACTACGGCGGGAGCCGTGGCCTTGTCGCGTGGTACCGCGCGGCCTACACAAAGTGTTGCGAGAAAGCTGAACGGTTGTTTCCCGGCCAATCTGTCGTCAATCGCCTCACGTGGGATTTACTGTGACGCGCAAAGGAGGACCGTATGGGCCGACTAGCACCGCACAAATACGTATTCCGCAAGAAGCCGAAGCCCCCGAGGCCGCCCGCGAGGGTCCCGACGCCGTTGCCCCTGGCCGATGTGCGTATTCGCCCGCAGCCACGATTCTTGGACGAGATGATCATCAAACAAGGAGGACAGCATGTTGATACTGACACAAGCCTACCAGAAAACCGCGACGGCGACGATGCCGCGTGACGGGACAGTCACGAAGCGGTTCGGTGTCATCAAAGCTATCGACCGGGCGCACCGAGAGATTGAGTTTGTCGCCAGTCGCCAGGAAATCGACCGGGACGGCGACGTGATCATCACACGAGGCATCGACACCGCGAACTTCAGGCGGAACCCGGTGTTACTCCTGGACCACGACCGAGGGCAACGGCTCGGGCGGGTGGATTCCCTGACCGTCGAGCGCGATGCGTTCGGCGTGGATCAACTGGTCGGGCGCGCGTCGATTCTCCCGGCGGGCGTGAGCCCCGCTGCGGATCAAGCCTATGCTGAACTGTTGCACGCCGCGCTGGGCGGCGTGTCGATCGGCTTTTTGCCGACGGAGTCCGACTACACCTCCGTCCTTCGCGGCCAGACCGGCAAGACCCATCGACGCACTCAGCTTCTCGAAATCAGCATCGTCCCGATCCCGGCATGTGCTTCCTGCACGGTGACAGCCAAGAGCTGGCGCGGAAGCGAGCCAGTGCTTGAGATTAACGACGCCGAAATGGTGAGCTTCCGCGATAGCGACTTTGCCGACGCCTGCGGCGCCGTCTTCGCTGACGCCCTCTCGGAGCTGGTGGCCGAGGAGATCGGCACGGCGCTGTGGCGGCAGCGCGGACGGATCGATTGACGACTGACCAAGGAGGACCCATCACATGCTGAACTTGCTGAAATCTGACCCTGACTGCATCCCCGTAGACGAGCATCCCGAAGTCATCGCGGCAACCGGGGCTTCAGCGCCCGCTCAGGCTGAACTTGCAGCGGCTGAGGTAGAACTGGACCGGCTGAACCGGCTTCTCCGTCCGCCTGATCCGTCGGCCACAACCGGCCCCGTGGGCAGTCGCGTAGACCGGCTCATGGCGGAGGCGGCGATGCCTGACGCCCGCCGTCGTTACTTCCTGGCCGAGGCGAAGGCCGAACCGCTGCGAGAGCGCCTT
Organism: Nitrospira sp.; assembly: GCA_005116795.1. Classification (GTDB taxonomy): domain Bacteria; phylum Nitrospirota; class Nitrospiria; order Nitrospirales; family Nitrospiraceae; genus RSF151. Next base: position 15,494 of record SWDL01000310.1, read on the forward strand.
CGGGTAGCGCGAGAGGAGGCGAAACACGCCCTTGACGCGGCCTATCAGGAAGAACGTCGGGAATGGCTCGCGGAGTTGTTTGCGAAACTGGGGGGAGCGGCGGAGATCGCTCGGCGTGGCTTCGAGCGAGACCAGCGCCATGAGGCACAGGGCGGCTCGCAGCTAGCAGCGTCATGGCCCGAACTGTTACCCGGAGCTTTGCTCGATTATCGGCTTGAGTTTTACCGAAAAGACGGGTTGCTCGACTGACCGGCGGGACATGCGGAGTGCGGGCGGCGCTCCGACTCCCAAACCGCGCCGGTGCCCGCCGGGCCGTCATTGTCCGCCGGCGCGGACGCCCATTCACTCAAGGAGCCTCGATGCCTACGATTCCAGGACAGACCGCGGTGGCGCCCCACGGCACCCGCGTAGAACTCACGCTCATGTCACGCGAAGACCCAACAGGGGAAAGATTCCCCGCTCCGCTGAAGGTACGGATGTCGCCCCGGCGCGCCCGACGCCTCGCTGCTCAATTGCACCGCGCCGCCGACGCGCTGGACCCTCCGCCGCCTTCGGTGAACGGCCACGGGCCAGGGAACGGTTCGCGGTGAATGCCAAAGCGAAAGGCTCCCGCAACGAGCGGCGCTCACGGGTACTGTTGGAATCGCAAGGCTATTGCGTGACGCGGGCCGCGGGCAGCCTCGGCCTCTTGGATCTCGTCGGCATCGGGCCCAGTGACGTGGTGTTGGTCCAAGTCAAAACGAGAGACTGGCCGGGACGGTCGTCCCGATTCGCGAACGGGACTTTAGCCCGCAGACGATGCTCTGGGGCGATAACA
>SWDL01000311.1 GCA_005116795.1 Nitrospira sp.
GATTCTTCATCCAGCGGGCCCGACGTTTTTTACCCCCCAGCCTACACCACCCGATTGCGAGCCGGCTGCCCCTTGAGTACGGCGGTCACGTTCTCGACGCACATCATGCCCATCCGAATCCTGGTGGTCGTGGTCGCGGAACCCAGATGAGGGAGGAGGACCACCCGGGAATTGTCGATGAGTCCGGGATGGATGGCCGGTTCACGCTCGTAGACATCGAGCCCTGCTCCAGCCGGTTGCCCAGCCTGCAAGGCGGAGACGAGCGCCGATTCATCGACCACAGGGCCGCGACTGGTGTTGACCAGGAAGGCCGAGGGCTTCATCAGCCCGAGCTCCTTGGTACCGATGAGATGCCGCGTGTCGGTCGTCAGCGGCACGTGCAAGCTGACGAAGTCCGATGTCTCCAGCAGGGTCTGCAACGAGATCGGCTGCCGCGCCGACTCAGAGGGCGGCGGCTGGTCCTTGCGACGGGGCACGGAGAGAATCCGCATGCCGAACCCCTGTGCGCGACGGGCGACCGCCTGGCCGATCCGTCCCAGCCCAATGATTCCTAGCGTCTTGCCGTAGACGTCCGCGCCAAGAAGTTGGGTCGGCTCCCAGCCGGTCCACGTGCCTGACCGAACCAGCCCATCGCCCTCCACAATCCGTCTGGCCGCGGCGAGGAGCAAGGCCCAGGTCAGATCGGCCGTGGCTTCCGTCAGCACATCCGGAGTATTGGTGACGATAAGGCTGCGGGCCTTCGCGGCGTCGAGATCGATGTTGTCGTAGCCGACGGCGCAATTCGCCACGATCCGAAGCCTCCCGGCCTTTGAGAGCACCTCCTGCGTGATGGCTTCGGTGAGGGTGCAAATCGCCGCCTCTGCGTCGGCAAGACCTTCCAGGAGTTGACCGGGACTTGGCGGAGCCGGGGTCGGGGCGTTGGTGAGGTCGAAACGCGTTCGAATCTCGGCCATGACCGGATCTGGAAGTGCGCGGGCCACGTAGAGGCGAGGGCGCGGCATGCGGGGACCTTCTCCCTGCTCGAACATCCAGCATCGTACGTGAAGGGTCATGCGAGAGCAAGGCACGAGAAATAGGCCGCCGGGCCTTTCTTGACCGCATAGGGACCCTAATGGTAGAGTCCGCGCATCCCCATTCCTGGACAGTGCCGCCGCCCTGCTATGATCTCGCGCGATCTGCCGACCGGTCTTACCTTCGACGACGTGCTGCTCGTGCCGGCCTATTCCGAGGTGCTGCCTGGAGAGGTCGAGACCAAGACGCGCCTGACCCGCTCGATCACGATCAACATTCCCATCGTCAGTGCCGCGATGGATACCGTGACGGAATCGCGTATGGCGATCGCCCTGGCGCGCGAGGGGGGGCTCGGCGTCATCCATCGCGTGCTGTCTCCTGACGATCAGGCCGCCGAAGTCGATAAAGTCAAGAAATCGGAAAGCGGCATGATTCGGGACCCGATTACGATTTCCCCGGACCAGACCATTCGTGAGGCCTTACAGATCATGGCCAAATACCGGATTTCCGGCATTCCGGTCACCACTGAAAAGAAGCTGGTGGGGATTCTGACCAATCGGGATCTGCGGTTCGAGTCCCGGTATGATCTCACAGTCTCGCAGGTGATGACGCGAGACAATCTGGTGACGGCCCCGGAGGGCACGAGCCTCGAAAAGGCCCGGGAAATCCTGCACGAGCACCGGATCGAGAAGCTGTTGGTCGTCAACAAGCGGTATGAGCTCAAAGGGCTGATCACGATCAAGGACATTGAAAAGCGGATCAAGTATCCCCACGCCTGCAAGGACGGGCATGGGCGGTTGCGAGTGGCGGCGGCGATCGGCGTCGGCGCCGATGCCGAACAGCGCGCCGCGCTGTTGGTGAAGGCGGGGGTGGATCTCATCGTGGTCGATACGGCGCATGGCCACGCCCGCAGCGTGCTCGACACCGTGCGCATGATGAAGAAACGCTATGCCGGCGTCGAGGTGCTGGCCGGCAATGTGGCCACCGCGGCCGCGGTGAAGGATCTGGTCAAGGCGGGAGCCGATGCGATCAAGGTCGGCGTGGGGCCGGGGTCGATTTGCACCACGCGTATCGTGTCGGGAGCGGGGGTGCCGCAACTGACGGCGATCATGGAAGGGGCCGCGGCCGTCGCCGGACGCGGCGTGTCGATCATCGCTGATGGCGGGATCAAGCATTCCGGCGATATGACGAAGGCGCTGGCGGCCGGCGCCTCGGCGGTGATGTTGGGCGGGTTGCTGGCGGGGACGGAAGAGTCCCCCGGCGAAACGGTCCTCTATCAGGGGCGGACCTACAAAGTGTATCGCGGGATGGGGTCCATCGGCGCCATGGAGCGGGGCGGGAAGGATCGCTATTTCCAGGGGGGGCGTCCGGACAACAAGTTGGTGCCGGAAGGGATCGAGGGCCGCGTGCCCTACAAGGGGCCGGTCGCCAACA
>SWDL01000312.1 GCA_005116795.1 Nitrospira sp.
ACATACTACTGGATGGGGTAACTTGACTCAAGCAGATATGCCTTAGTCGCCAACCCGACATAGACCAGATACGTCGCCAGTAGAAGGCTTGGCGGACAGGATAAGTCTCTTATCCGTGACTCAGAGAGAACGCCGCGTCTTTGAGAGACTCGTTCGACACGACGAGCGGTTCGGGGATGGGCACAATGAACCGGATGCCTTGCTCCAGCAGGGATTTTTCCCGGCCGATGATCTCTTTGGCATAATTCCAGGGCAGAAGCAGGAAATAGTCAGGGGGATGATCGTGGGCGTAGGCCGGCGACACGACCGGCACATGGGTCCCCGGGAGGACTTTGCCCTGCTTGAACTCCGTCGTATCGCTCGCGTATTGCAGCTCCCTTGCGGTAATCCCGCAGGCATTCAGCAGCGTGTTCCCCTTGGCGGGAGCGCCGTATCCGGCGACACGCTTCCCCTGGCTGACAAGCCCCCGAACCAGTGCGCCGAGTTCCCGCATGGTGCGGCCGGATCGTTCCGCAAAACGTTGATAGGCCACTTCGTTCGTCAGGCCCGATCGGACCTCCAGTTCTTCCAACTCGAAGACGGCCTTCCCTGTCGGCCACTGACTCTCTGCCTGGCCCACGAACACCACGATGGATCCACCGTGGACCGCAAACCGAGCGACGTCGACCACTCGAAGCCCATGCCGTTCAAACAGGCGTCGCAGCGTGCCGACGGAAAAATACGACAGATGCTCGTGATAAATGGTGTCGAATTGATTGCCCTCGATCAGATTGAGCAGGTAGGGCACCTCGACCGCAAAAATTCCCGCGGGATCCAACAGTCGCGTCGCCGCATTGATGACATCCGTCAGATCATCGATGTGGGCGAACACGTGCCGGCCCAGAATGAGTCGAGGGTGGCCATATTGCTCTAGAATCGTCCCGGCGAGGCCTTCGCCAAAATATTCGGCGAGCGTCTCCACCCCCCTCGCATTGGCGAGGTCAGCCAGATTGCGGGCAGGGTCGACCCCCAGCGTACGCATCCCCATACTACGGAACACCTCAAGCTGAGTCCCGATATTGCTGCCCACTTCAATGACGAGACTGCCTGCGGGGAGATGGAATCTGGTCACGGCCAGATTCGCCACGTCCCGCATGTGATTCAGAATCTGGCGCGAATCCGACGAAATATAGACGTAGTGTCGATAGAGCACATCGGGGCTCACCACCTGACGGATCGCCATGAGCCAGCAACTGCGACAGACGATCACGTCCATCGGGAACCTCGGCTCGTCGTCGTAGGACGGGGCCGGCGCCAGATAGTTATTGGCCAGCGGCATGGGGCCGAATGACAGGACATCGAGCCAGTCCTCTTTGCCGCAGACGCGGCAGACGGTCATGCACCGCACGGGGTCGCTCATGGCTTCACTGCTTCCAGGACCACACTCATTTCTTCACAGACGTTCCAGAGGTAGCGACGAAACCGCTTCCGAAAGTATTCAGGAAAGAACTTGAACGGCTTTCGCATGTTATAGGAAATCGCCAGAATCAGGAAGTTTGTTTTCAGACCGTAGTAATTGGGCGAGGTGAAGTACCCGAAGCTCTCTTCAGTCATGAATCGGACATGGGTCGGATCGACAAAGGCCTTGCGCGAGGCGTAGTAGGGCGTCTTGATATAGACCTTGGCGGAGGGCGCACAGACTCGGTACAGCTCTTCCATGAACGTCATCAAGTCCCGCATGTGCTCCATGGAATGGATGGAGTAGGCGCCGGCAATGCTGCTGTCCTCGAACGGGAGGCCTCGCTCGAAATCGCAGACCACATCAACCCCCGGGACCCGCCGTTGGTCGACGCCGATCGTCCCCGGCTGCTTGTGCGCACCGCAGCCGATATCCAGCACCGGCCCGCGAGGACGCCTTCGAAGCCGGCGATCCTGAGGGCAGGGAGTGATCCAGAACCGCTCGCGATCAGGCGCATTCTTTCCTTCCTCCAACCACTCTGGCGGTGAGTTGCTCATCAATGCTACTGATCTACAACAAGGGTGTACGGAACAACAAGACCGATTAGGTCGCGATTAGCCCTTTCCCGCAAACGTCCGCCGCCATCGCGTGTACCCGCGTAACCGGAACGGGGCTTTTCGGATGGCAAGGGCATAGTAGCCGCGCGCTTCAACCGGCCGCCCAAACCGCTCGGCCGCCCACAGAGGGCCCCCGCATCAGCAGACAGTTGGCCCATTCATAATCCAAGGCGCGCCGTTGGACTGCAGTCAGATTGGGACCGGATTCGAGACCCTGCAGAAGCCATTCGCGGCTAGAGAGCACCTTGTCTCGATGCGTCGCCTCACCGAATGCCATATCCCGATAGCCGTGACCACGCTGCGGTTTCTTCACCAGCGGTCGAGCCACGCAGGCGAGGCCCGTGACGTCATAGAGTCGGATCGACAGATCCGCATCCTCCGACCTGTAGAGGGGGGCGTGCGCTTGTCGTTTTGCTTGAGGATCAGCCTACCCGGCACACGCCCCGGCGTCTTCGACCGCCTGGCGCGCCGCTCCAAGCGCGCGACGCGCATCGTCCTCTCTCGGTTCGCCCGACGGCAGCAAACCCTCGTCGGTCGGATAACGTCCGCGGTAGGCACTGTTGAGAAAGGCCGCCTCATCTACGGACAGACGAATGGCGTAGCCGAGCCCTAGGGCATGCGCGCGAAGATCAAGTAGGTCATGCGTCCGCGTTGGCCGCGTTCCTTTTTCCAGCAGGAGGGCCTTCAATGCTTTGTCCACGCATTGCTGGCTGTGGTAGCAGGCTCCCCGATACTTGTGGTGCTCGCACAGCAACGAGGCCGTCTCCAATTCATCCTGCGCATCAGTCAGCCAGGTCTTTGTCACGTTGCGCATATAGAGCAGCCTCCCGGTTTCCATGACCTCTCCGATAAACGGGCTCCCTCCCAAATAGAGATCGCGCAGTTCCTGAGGGGTATACACGAGGACATCGAGCGGCAGGGCTCGATCCGCGAGGATTCGCTCGACTTCGACTCGCCGATCAATCGGGCGTTTCGTCGTTTCTTTGACGATGAGCAGATCAACGTCGCTCTCGGCCTTCTGCGCCCCTGACGCCTGAGACCCATAGAGGATCACGCGATCCGGCTCATAGACCTCAACCAGCCGCTGCGTAATATCCTCAAGGGTGGTCAACATCGGAGTTCCAGTCGATGTCACGCGAGACATCTTAGAAATATGGGCGGACTGTGTTGACAGACTTCCGGCCGGGCCACGCATTCATACCAGACAGCACCTTGCGGGTCAAACGAGTGATGTCTTTTCTGGGGCCGCTTCCGCCGGCGGCTCCACTTCGAACACTTCCCACAGCGCAATTTCAAGCCCCTCGAGTGATCTCAACGCCAAACGGTCGCTCGCTCCGAATACATCCGGTCCTGTGAACCGGCCGCTCTCCAGCCAATATCGCTCGATCAGCAACTCGTCGGGATGAACAACGAGGTATTCCTTTACTCCGAATCGCTCATAGAGGGCCTTCTTCTCTCGCTTATCTTTCAGCGCCGTGGAGGGGGAGAGCACTTCGATGATCAGATCCGGCGCGCCATAGATCCGATCCTTGATCTTGGGGGGATCGCACACGACCAGCACATCCGGCTGGATGAAGTTGTGGTCGTCCAGATAGACATCAAGGGGGGCGATAAAGACTCGACAGGGTTTTCCCGCCAGCCTGTCGGCGAGTTTCCGGTAGAAGTTCCCGGCAAGAATCTGATGCCTCGGCGTCGGCGATGGCGTCATGTCGTACGCTTCACCAGCGATGACCTCCCACCGTTCCTCATCCGGCCAGGTCAGGTAATCCTGCCACGTGTATTTCTGACCCGCTCGTTTATTTGGTTGAGTCGCCATAGTCCTCACCTCTTAGCCCCGCGCGCCTCGGCCGGACGGCCGAACCATTTCGTCGCCCATCCCCGCATCAGCAGGCAGTTGGCCCATTCACAATCCAATGCATGACGTTGGACATCAGTCATATGAGGCCTGGCTTCAAGCCCGTGAAGGAACCGTTCCCGGCTGGAGCGCACCTTGTCCCGATCCGTGGCTTCATCACACGTCATGTCCCGATAGCCGGCCCACACGTATCCGGCTTTCGACCTATCGCTCGATCGGACGTCGCGCTTGGTGATAGACCCGAACAACTTCAAACGCATCCTTCCGCCGCCGATAGTAAATCCGATAAGGAGGAACAGGCCATGTACTGACTCGCCGGCCGTCACGAAGTGTCGCTTCCCTGCCTTACAATAAGTTCTGTAGCAAGCATTCCGATCACTTCGACGAGATGCGCGAGCACCCGATCAGCAGCATCGGGATTATCACGTCCAACATACTCGTACGCTTCCTTGAGATCGACTTGAGCCTGAGGTGAGACAGTAACGGTCATCGCCGCGGCAGCTCACGACGAATCTCGCGTACCACGTCGGATAAGGGACGTCCCCTTCCGCCATCCAATTCGTCAAGCGCGGCAAGGATTCCTCGCTCTCCTTCCTCGGTAAGCTGAGGGACATCGTCGACGGACTCGACCGCATAGCGCCCGGGCGGGAGCTGACGTAGTTCGTCCGAAATATATGTCCCATCCCATCGGATTACTTTGACGCCCATCTTTCCACCTCCCCCTGTTACGCCGCTGTATTTCAACGTGACGCCCTTATATCATAGTCAAGTCGATGAGGGTCAAATACCGGTATGGAATCGAGCACTTCGGCAGGGTTCGGCAGCCTCTTCCCTCCTGAACAAAATTCTCGGCCATTCTCCGAACCCGAAACAGCATCGCCGTCATCGGAACGTTGGTCGCAGCAATCTCGTGTATCCGCACAACCGCAACGGGGCCTTACGAGCGGCACAGGCATAATACCGACGCGCCTCGGCGGGACGACCACATCGCTCGGCCGCCCAGCCTCACAATGTGGCGATCGAAACTGGACCGAGCGAGGATGAAAATGGGGACAGGCGCCGGCGGGCCGTTCCGAGGGGGACAGTCCCCCGGACCTATCCCCCTTGGCTTGGGGAGCCAGTCCCCATTGTCACCTGCACTCCACACACAGGGTCACCGCTGCTCCGTCATGTCATGATCAGGAAGTCTGTGTTTGTCCGCTCCCACCGAACCAGTCTTTCAGAAACGCGCGAGCAATGTCGACGACCCGTCCGGCATCACCTTGCGAAGACTGCGCATCCTCTCTCGTGTACTCTTCACTCGGTATCCAGAGCGAATGCTCCGTCATGCCCGGATATCGGCTGAACGTGCCCTCAGGTTCAAGCTTGCTCGACAAACGCGCGGCTTCCTTCAGGACATCCCGCGTTCCTCTCGGCAAGGATTCTTCCTCGACCAAGCCGGCAAGAATCGAGCCGACGACGTGCGTCCTCTGAAAGGAGCCGAAGCAGATCAAGATCGCTTTCACCGCTTTCTCAGCCGCCTGCTGAAAGTGGTACACGGCCTTGTCGTAATACCCAGCGGCGATCAGCCGGTCCCCGATCTCGTAATCGCGCGAGCCATCGGTCAGCATCGCCCGCGCAAATTCTTCGTTGCTGACGGGGGAGAGCGGCGTCGGCACTCTTTTCTGCACGGGGAACCGCCACCCCTCGCCGCTTCGTCGCACTCCATGCTCGTCCATATAACGCCGGGCTTCGTCGATCAGGGCTTCGAGTGTCCCCTCCTCATCAACGAGAATCACGCCCTCTTCTGCAATGTCCAAGAATAAGGGATTGTGGCCCCGGAAATTCTGCTCGCACTCCTCGGGAGTGAACAGCAGGACATCGAGGGGAATCCCGGGCATGGCGGCTTTAATCTGAAGAATCTCTTCCCTCCGCCTATGCCGGTGTGGAGGGAGGTTTCGAGCCACCACCAACAGATCGACATCCGAATCCTTTCCTGCCGTCCCTCTGGCCGAAGATCCGAACAGCACGGCCCCCATCAAGAAGAAGGGCCAGGTTCCTTGTCGAAGCCGATCTCTCACACGCTGCGCGAGTCTCCGCGCATCCACTCTATTTCTATTGCGGTCTCCCGATTCCGTCATGAGAGTATTCTCACACAAGCCATCGCCGGGCTTTCATTATCGTCACCACATTTTCACCCTTTCAGCGCCGCACCTTCAAGAACGTCCGCAGCCATCTCGTGTACCCGCGCAACCGGAACGGGGCTTTCCGAATGGCCCGGGCATAGTAGCCGCGCGCCTCGGCGGGGCGGCCAAATCGCTCAGCCGCCCAGCCTCTCATCAATAAACAGTTGGCCCATTCATAATCCAGCGCCCGACGCTGGTCTCCCGTCAGGTTGGAACGGTTCTCCAAGCCCTGGAGGAAGCGCTCCCGACTTGAGAACACCTTGTCCCGGTGTGTGGATTCATCAAAGGCCATGTCACGATAGCCATGACCACGCTGCAGTTTCTTCACAAGAGGCCGATCGACACAGGCGAAGCCGGTCACATCGTAGAGGCGAATCGACAGATCGGCATCTTCGGATCCGTACAAGGCCGGATTCAAGGCCCCGATCTTTTTCAAAATATCCCGCCGAATGAGCAGAGTCGAGGGCAAAGCCGTGTGCCCGCCGACGAAGGCCGTCACCAGCGGTTCTGCATTGACATGTCCGCGCACATGCTCCAGCACCAGGCCCTGTTCGTCGACCACCTCAAAGTCAGAATGCACGACCCCGACGTGGGGTTGCGCTCGCGCCAGGTCGAGTTGCGCCTCGAGCTTGTCCGGCAGCCAGACATCGTCGCAGTCCAACAACGCCACCCAGGTCCCGCGCGCCGCGTCAATCCCTCGATTCCGGGACCGGGCCGGGCCTCCGTGGTCTTGTTGGAACCAGGTGACGCCGTGGGTCCGCTGAAGTTGATCCAGCACCGCCTGGGTTCCGTCCGTGGACCCGTCGTCGACGACGAGAATTTCCACGTCCTTGACCGACTGCGCGTGAACGCTCTCAACCGCCTTGGCGACAAAAGGCGCGCCATTGAACACCGGAATGACAACGCTGACCAACGGAGTATCGAGACTCATGAACGGACCGGTTGGAGGTTCGAGGGTTGAGGGTTGGGGCTCAGGAACCGCTCGGTCGCATCGAGGACTTCGTCGACCGAGATCAGATTCATACAGCTCTTGGCCCCCCGGGTACAGGTCGGATGGAAACAACGCCGGCAGTCCAGCCCTTTGTAGAGCACCTCGACCTGATGCCCTCGTGGCCCCCACACCCGCGGATCCGACGGGCCGAAGAGACTCACCACCGGCGCCCCCACCGCCGCCGCCATATGCATCGGTCCGGCATCATTGCCTAGAAAGAGCGTACAGTGCTTCATCAGCGCCGCTAATCCCATCAATGATGTGCGTCCCGTCAGGTTCACAGGAGGATGCTCACACAGGCCGGAGATCCGCTCGGCTTTTTCCCGATCCCCGGGTCCTCCGACTAACGCCGAAG
>SWDL01000313.1 GCA_005116795.1 Nitrospira sp.
ATGCCTTTCGCCAGGCGACCAGGGGGCCGACGCCCGTCAGGATCAGGAGCGCCACGCCGATCGGCAGGGCCACCTGCTCGTAGTAGCCCTCTCCGACCGTGATCTTCTCGCCGCGGACGGCCTCCGACAGCACCGGGAACATCGTGCCCCAGAAGACGGCTGTTGAAACGGCGGGCCACGAAGGAGCGCCGTCGGTTCCGTCAGTGGAACATGTGGAGACGTCCATCAATGACCCGGCCTCTCAGGAATTCGATCCCACGGTGGTGTCTAATCCTGACATCGTCGAGCCTCCGAAGGGCGAAGAGCCGGCCGATCAGGAACCGGTTTCTGGGGCCACAGGCGACACGGCAGAGCCCGAGCGCGGCGGTGATTCCTCAGACTCGGACCCCTTGGCGGCGTTTGCGCAGCAGATCCGCCGGCGCATCGACGCCTCCGGGCTCTCCTCCACGCGTCTCGGTCCCTACATTCCTTCCTTCGTGCATCGTCTCGTCGAGTATCGCATCAGTGTGCTGGTCTCAAGCCTCCTTCCCTAAATTCGCTTAACAGCCAGCCCACGGCCAGCCCCTGGCTTGACTTCTCAGCCTCGGTTCATTAGACTTTCTGATGGTTTTTCGCTGATTTTTTGAGAGCATCGGAGCCTATCTTCTCCCCGGAGTGAGAGGCGGCCCCTCTGAGATTGCGGGACCAGGTTCATCGTTCTCTTCGACGTTCTCATGTGGCCTGTCGCAGGAGGTCATGCGATGGGAGTCTGGCGCTATCCTCAGCGAGGCGTGTGTGAACCGTGCAGCGAGTCATCGCACGGGCGTGAGTGTGTCTGTGCGGCGAGACAGTCGTCCGCATTATTGATGAGTGCCTGTTGATTCTATGCTGGAAGGCCTGAGTCACAAATTCGAGTCGATCTTCAAGCGTCTTCGGGGGCAGGGTGTTCTGACCGAACAGAACATCGGCGAGGCCCTGAAAGACGTCCGCATGGCGCTGCTGGAGGCGGATGTCAACTATAAAGTCGTCAAAGACTTTATCGATCGGGTTCGCGTCAAGGCGGTCGGCCAGGAGGTGGTGCAGAGTCTGACCCCCGGGCACCAGGTCGTGAAAATCGTCTGGGACGAGCTTCGGGATCTGATGGGTGGGGCCCATGCGGGGCTCAAACTCGCCTCCTCACCGCCGACCGTCATCATGATGGTCGGGCTTCAGGGGGCAGGGAAGACGACGACGTGCGGCAAACTGGCCAGGCTGCTCAAAAAACAAGGTCGCCGCGTGATGTTGATTGCGGCCGACCCCCGGCGACCGGCTGCGGGAGACCAACTGGCCAGCCTCGGCGCCTCGATCGAGGTCTCTGTGCACAGGGCCGACCGACCGGCCGGCACGACCACGGACGTCGCCGCGCTCTGCGCCGAGGGAGTTCGTCGCGCCACCGACCAGGGCTACGACGTGGCGATTCTTGATACGGCCGGGCGATTGCACATTGATGATGCATTGATGACCGAGCTTGTCCAGATCAAGCAAGCCGTGGTGCCCCATGAAATCCTGCTCGTGGCCGATGCGATGACCGGCCAGGATGCGGTGGCCAGCTCCGAGCGCTTCCATCAGCGGGTGGGCGTGACCGGCGTCATTCTGACCAAGGTCGAGGGCGACGCGCGCGGCGGGGCGGTGCTGTCCATCCGGGCGGCCACAGGGCAGCCGGTGAAGTTTCTGGGCGTCGGCGAGAAACTGGAGGCGCTGGAACCCTTCCATCCCGACCGGCTGGCCTCGCGCATTCTCGGGATGGGCGATGTGCTCTCGTTGATCGAGAAGGCGCAGGAAAATTTTTCGCTGGAAGAAGCCGAAACGCTGCAAAAGAAACTTGCGTCCCAGAGTTTCACGCTCGAGGATTTTCGCGACCAGATGAAGCAGGTCACCCGCATGGGCTCCATGGAGCAGTTGCTCGGCATGTTGCCGGGCGGGCAGCGGCTCAAAGAACTGGCCGGCGGCGGGGCTCCCGAGCGGGACATGAAGTGCGTGGTGGCGATCGTCGATTCGATGACGACGCGCGAACGCCGTGACCATACGGTCATCAACGGCAGCCGGAAGAAGCGGATTGCCAAGGGGAGCGGCACGTCGATCCCGGAGGTGAACCGCTTGATCAAGCAGTATCTGACGGCAAGGAAAATGATGAAGGCGCTGTCGGGCGGCGGGGGCAAGCGGCGGTTGCTGGAAGCCTTACGCAGCATGTGAAAACAGGGTGAGGCTAAGGTTGAGGTTAAGGGGAACTTCATTCCTGGCATCCTAATCTCAACCTGAACGTCAACTTTAACCTGAGTCAAAGGAGGCCGAGCGTGGTTCGTTTACGGTTGACCAGAGCAGGGCGGCACAAGTTACCGCTGTATCGAGTGGTGGTGGCGGATTCACGGAAGGCGAGGGACGGGCGATTCATCGAGGGGGTCGGAACGCACGATCCGCGGAAAAACCCACCGCTGACGCAGCTCAAGCAAGAGCGGGTGTTGGACTGGCTCCAGAAGGGCGCTCAGCCGTCCATGACGGTTCGCACCCTGCTGAAGCGGGCGGGCTTGATCAAGAAGTGATGGGTTTGCCCTGAGTATGTCGAAGGGTGACGTGTGAGTCCTGCTGCGGGGCAAGACCAGGCCGTGGACGGGCACGACGGCCTTGTGGCTGTCGGTCGGATCGTGAAACCCTTTGGGGTAGAGGGGGCCGTTCGCGTCGAATCCCTGAGCGATGTGCCAGGCCGATTTGAGGGCTTGAACGAAGTGACGCTCTCGGCGCCGGGCGGGCGGGTGCAGCAGGCCCGGGTCCGGCAGGTCCGGCGATTGGGAGAGGATTACCTGGTGTCCCTCGATGCCTTCTCCTCACCGGAGGAGGCGCGTCTTTGGCGGGATGCCTTGATCCAGATCCCGGAGGCTTCGGCGCCACCGCTCCCGGACGGGCAGTTCTATGAGTTCGCGCTGTTAGGAGTGGCCGTGCAAACCGAGTCCGGAGCCTCGCTGGGAACGATCGAGGACATCCTAGAAACGCCCGCCAACCATGTCTTCGTGGTGAGAGATGGAGCAACGGAACGGTTCGTGCCGGCGTTGAAGCGAGTGGTGGTGAGCATCGATGCGCAGCACCGGGTCATGACCGTGCGTCAGCCGGAGGAAGTGATCGTTGAGCAACCGGAGCGCGCCCATGCGGTGTGAGATTCTCACCCTGTTCCCGGATCTGGTCCAGCCTGTGGTCGGGCAGAGCATGCTCAAGCGGGCGCAGGAGAAGAGCCTGCTCTCGGTGACGGTCCGCAATCTCCGGGACTTCACGCAGGATCGCCACCATGTTGCCGATGATGCCCCCTACGGAGGCGGCGCGGGCATGGTCATGAAGGCTGAGCCGTTTTTTCAGGCCGTCGAGGCGCTACAACAAGAATATGGACCGGGCTCGTCTCTTCGGCTGGTGATGCCGTCCCCGCAGGGCCGCCCCTTTTCCCAACGGCTGGCGGAGGATCTGGCCCAGGAGGGTCGGCCGCTGGTGTTTCTCTGCGGGCACTATGAAGGGATCGATGAGCGGGTTCGAGTGAGGCTCCAGCCGGACGAAATCTCGATCGGGGACTATGTGCTCACCGGGGGAGAACTCGCGGCGCTGGTGATGATCGATGCGGCCATCCGGTTGATTCCGGGCGTCTTAGGAGATCCGGAGTCGGCCCAGGCCGATTCCTTCATGGATTCGTTGCTGGATTACCCGCACTACACCAGGCCGGCGGATGTGCGAGGCTGGAATGTGCCGGAGGTGCTGGTCTCCGGTCATCACGAGGCGGTGCGGCGGTGGCGCCGGAAGGAGGCGTTGCGCAATACCTACCTCAAGCGGCCGGATCTCTTGCGGGATCGTGAGTGGAGTGCGGAAGATCGAGGACTGTTGAACGAAATCAGCAGCGAGCCGGGCGTCGCTGCGCAGTGTGGGGAGGAGGGCTAAGTCATGAATCGGATAGAGCGGATCCGGGAGTCCCTGACGAAGTCGGGGGTGACCTCATTCGAAATCGGGGACACGGTGCGCGTCCACGTCAAGGTGATCGAAGGCGAGAAGGAGCGGATTCAGGTCTACGAAGGCACAGTGATCAGCCGCAAGGGCGGCAGCAACGGCGAAACCTTCACCGTCCGCAAGATTTCCTACGGCGTGGGGGTCGAGCGGATTTTTCCCGTCCATTCGCCGATCGTCGCCAAAATCGATATGGTGCGGCAGGGCCATGTCCGTCGAGCCAAGCTGTATTATCTGCGGAACAAGAAGGGCAAGATGGCGCGTGTGCGCGAGCGCGAATACTCGCCCGAGGGCCGGCAGGCTCAGGCGGCTGCCGGCGCCAAGAGTTCGTAAGATTCGCGTCGGTCGTCGGTCGTCGTGGGTGAGGGAGTCGGATTGAGGAGGCGATGTCCCACGACGAGGGACGAACGACCTCATTCCGATCACAGGAGCAGCGGGCTGCGTGCCGCCGACTGAACTCTTCGAATCGGAGGCTCGACGTCGCGGCTATCGCCGCGTCGCCGGTCTCGATGAGGCCGGGCGGGGCCCGTTGGCCGGACCGGTCGCGGCCGCAGCCGTGATCCTCCCACGGCGGTGCGTCCTCCCCGCCTTGAACGACTCCAAACTTCTCGGCGAGCGTGAACGGGATCGTCTCTATGCTCAGATCATGGCGCGGGCCGTCGGCGTCGGTCTGGGTGTTGCCGATTCCGGCGAATTCGACCGGCTGAACATTCTGGAGGCCACGCGGTTGGCGATGCGTCGTGCGGTGGCCGCGCTTCATCCGGTCCCCGACTATCTGCTGCTGGACGCGGTGGCGCTGCCGGACGTCCCTGCCCCACAGCGTCCGATCATCAAGGGCGACGGTCTTTCGGTCTCCATTGCGGCGGCTTCGATCATTGCCAAAGTCAGTCGGGATCGGCTGATGCGAAAGGCCCACCTCCGGTACCCCCAGTACGCGTTCGACGTTCACAAAGGCTATCCCACGCCCGATCATCTCCGACTGCTGGCGCAGTACGGGCCCTGCGAGATTCATCGGCGCAGCTTTCGTCCAGTGTCGGACTTCTGCCGGGCGGTCCGCCATGAGTGAGGCGCGTCGTCGGTTCGGACACGCGGCCGAGGCCACGGCCGAGCAGTATCTGCGGCGCAAAGGCTACCGGATTCTCGGGCGCAACGTGAGGCTGACGACCGGGGAACTCGACTTGGTGGCGGAATCCGCCGGCCGCGTGGTATTCGTGGATGTCAAAGCCCGCCGAACGGAGGCCTATGGAGGCGCCATCCATGCGGTCGATCCGAGGAAACAGGCGAAACTTGCCCATCTGGCGAGTCAATTTTTGGCGCAGCGACGGATGACCGACCGCCTATGCCGTTTCGACGTGATTCTGTGCGAAAGCCAGGATGGCGTTCCGACAGTGCTTGAGCACATCGAGAATGCCTTCGATGTGCCGGACAATAAATGGTGAATGGAAAATGGTTGATGACGAAGCACGAAGGCCGACTCGCGATCTTTCCGCGTCCATCATCCATGAACCATGAACCATTCTTTCTTTCAACCATCAACCATGTCTTTTCCGCAGATATGATTCAGCTCTTCCACGTCTGGAAGTATTA
>SWDL01000403.1 GCA_005116795.1 Nitrospira sp.
CACGCCGCTTTTCTTTTTCCCTTTCTAACCGCCCTCTCTCACTGAACGCCACCATCATGAACCGGAGCCGCACATCAACCGGACCATCCAACCGGACTGCCCCCTCGGCCCACGCGGAGACCCCGATAGCAGACCGACCCGCCGTCCTCCGGCTTGATGAGCAGAGCGACGATTCCAAGGGAAGGTGACAGGACAAGAGGTCCAAGGACCGAGAAGGCAGGTCAAACAGACGCTTGGTCATGATGCTCAAGAATCACGAGACACGCCGGGCCGTTGGGCGCGAACGACACAAGGGACTGTGCGAAGCGGCCCCAAGCTGCGGCAGCGACCAGCATGGCTTGCGTCGTCAGCGGAACATACCCGATCTGGGCCTTCAGCTGATCGAGACGTTCCACGCTTTGAAGCTTTCGAAGTCGCAGCAGTTCTCGCCGTACTTCATAATCTGCGATTTCCGGGATGAGGACTGCAACGCCCGACTGAAGAAGCCGCTGAAGCCAAGCGACGATCTCCTGGTCTGCTCGGGGATGAATGACCAGCCCGAGCGGTCCCGCGTCCAGGAACACGACCTTACTCATCAAAGAGTCTTCGAGAAGACAACCGATCTTCCTCCATGGCCTTTTTCAGCTTGGGCCATGTATCCTCGTCGTATCCTGAAGTGTCGGCCATCCATCGATCGAGGAGACGTGCCACATTGCGAAGGCGACCTTGTTTCTTGGTGAGTTCCTCCCTCTCAGCCTCGTGGGCGATAGGTTGATACATGGAAAGACCGGTAACCGGTCGAGGTTCTTGGCTGCGAGCGACATCCGCGAAAGCCCACAGCGAGCCCGCTACCGTCACGGCTGCGCTCTGCACATACGCAAGTGTCCCTTTTGCCTCTTCAAGCTGAGCGAGATCACGTCCCCAGACAATCGGTTCTCGGAGAGCCAGTGAACTACCGGCACGTGTCACGATTGCTGAATTCATTGTTGGCCTCCGACCAGCAAGCGTTCCAGCTTGTCGCCTTTCGCTGAGTTGAAGGCGTACCAGACATCCTCATGCAGTCGATCCATTGCATCTCCAAGAGCTTCCACGTCCGGAGGAAACTCCGTCTCAACGATCCGGTCAATATCCAACACGACCGCGCCATGAGCGCCTTCCGATTGAAAGCCGAGGGTCACGATGATTCGATTCTGGCTGTCCAAACGAGCTTCGACGCGCGACAGAAACCCTGGCTCAGAAGTGAGGACTCCTGGGGGAATATAGTCCGTCGCCTTTAACCAATTGGCAGGTCGATCCTCCTGGGATTCCCGCTCGATACGGTTGATAAACCGCAAACCGATCCGTGTCACCGTCGAGGGTTGCAGGGTTTCCTGAGCTTGCTTCCAGGCTTTCAAAACATCCTTTCTCATCGTATCCCAGCCAGGGTATTGGGGAAGCAGGTTGACGGTGAAGACATTTTCACCTAGTTGAAGGCACAGCGGACGCGTTGCGTGCTTAAATCGTGTCCGCTGCCGATGCGGCAACACCTTTTACGCCACGCCGTGTGGACCGAGTTCCAATTGGACCCCTAGTTCGAGCGCAGGCTCCATTTCAGGGAATTCGTTTTGGATACGTTTGAACAATGCACCAGGAAGTGATGGCTTCCAGGTCTGTCCTTGGGAAAGCTGAAAATGGATCTCGCACAACGCTTCCACAACCGTGGGGAACGGGTAACTCGGATGATCGAGCTTGGTTGTCACAGCCCCTTCCTTCCTAACCATCGCTCAGTCCGTAGGGCCGACTCGTTTAATGCTCCCGCCTTTGCCATGGAGTATTCATCAATGACTCGAAAGAGTCCCGCCAACGGCTCGCTGAAGCGCTTCCAGGAGTCGCGCCTTCCTTTGCCGCGCGCCGATCGTCATGTGGAACCGAACTTCGCCTTCCCCAGAGAGCGTCAGGCGCGGTCGATCAGCTCGGGATGCGCCTCGACCCACCGAAGCAGCGCGGCGAGCACGCGCTCGATGTCGGGCAGCCGAGACGATCGGATTTGGAAAAGTTCTTCCGTGGTCACATCGCTGTAGAAATGAACCATCCGGTTGCGGTAACCGGCCATGTCCCGCATCAGTCTCGCCTCGGCCTCACCCAAGACGACCCGCTCCTGAAGCCTGACCGCGATGTCCTTGTATTCCACCACGGCCACGCCGAACGCCTTCGCGACAATGTGCCGCCCGAGATCCAGTAGAGCCTCAAGACACCTCCGCAAGTAGGATTCGCAAGCCGCCACAGTCCTGGGATCGCGTTGGAACGATTGA
>SWDL01000314.1 GCA_005116795.1 Nitrospira sp.
CTCTGCCCCGTTCTGGAGCACCTGATCTTCAAGGGCACCGCCGAGCGTGACGCCCGGGCCCTGTCCCTCGCCTTCGACGCCGTCGGTGGCTACGATGACGGCCTCTTTATCTGGGAAGACATCGATCTGGCGATTCGACTCTATGAGCGGTTCACGTTGATTCATCACCCCAAGCCGATGTATCGGCATCGCCTGTATGGACATAACGTCTCCCGAGACATCCCGTCGGAACGGTCGCTGCTCGGACGACATCGATTCCTCGACAAGCACGGGCCCTCCTGCCGTCCCGGCACACCCGAAGCCAAAGCCCTCGCCCGTGACTGGGCCCAGTACTATGGCGACCTGGGGAAGCACCACCAGCGACGCGGAGCGATGCCCCAAGCACGTCAGGCCTTCTGGTGCGCGGTGCAACATCAACCTTTCAGCCATAAAACCCTGCTCCGTCTCGCCCGCTCGTACTTCACGAGGTCCACCGCCGCGAACCAAGACCTATCCGGAAATCGTCCAGGATCAAAGACCGGCTGACGCCTGGTCAAGACGAGACCCTGTCCCTCCACCCTCACTCGGCACAAAGCGGAGAAAGCCTTATCAAGACTTCAGAAGTTCCAGCAATCCGGCAGAAAGCTGCCGGAATTCCCTGACCTTCCCTTTCGAGAGGTCATAGTCGCTCCCTATCGCTGTTTCTACCACGTCAAAGGGAAAACCGTTTGGAGTGTGGCCATATGGCATGGAGCTCAACTCCCGGAAGAGCCGAATGAAAGCGAACGCGCCTAAATCTGGATAGGGGCTGAGGGGATCGCAGGGCTCACCCTGAACCTCAAC
>SWDL01000315.1 GCA_005116795.1 Nitrospira sp.
GCGTGGGCACTGGGCGCAACAGCGACGCCACGACGGCCCCGGCAAGCAGGGTCACGATGATGCCGAGGGAGGCGAGGATCGGGATGGTATAGACGCCAACCAGGAGCATCTTCACGCCGACGAAGGCGAGGACGAGCGCCAAGCCGACCTTCAGGTAGTGGAATTTCTCCATCATGCCGGCGAGCGCGAAGTAGAGCGCCCGCAGACCGAGAATGGCGAAGATGTTCGACGTGTAGACGATGAAGGGATCCATGGTGACGGCGAAGATGGCCGGAATGGAGTCGACGGCGAAGACCAGGTCCGTCGCTTCGATGGCCACCAGGACCAGGAGCAGCGGCGTCGCGTACCGCTTGCCGCCCTCCACCACGATGAAATGTCCCCCGCGGTAGTCCGGCACCGAAGGGACGAAGCGCCGGAACAGCCGGAAGAACGGGTTGCGCTCCGGGTGCGCCTCGCTGTCGCGCTGCACCAGCAGCTTGATGCCCGTAAAGACCAGGAAGGCCCCAAAAATGTAGATCACCCAATGAAATCTCTGCAGGAGTGCCGCGCCCAGCACGATGAAGATGGCCCGCATGATGAGCGCCCCGAGGATCCCCCAGAAGAGCACACGGTGCTGCAGCGCGGCCGGGACCGCGAAGACCCCGAAGACGACAAGGAAAACGAAGATGTTGTCGACGGAGAGCGCTTTCTCAATGACGTAGCCGGTCAGAAACTCGAGGGCGCGCTCCGTCCCGAACCAGATGTAGACGCCGAGGTTGAAGAGGAGGGCGAGGGAGATCCAGACGGCCGTCCACACCAGGGCCTCGCGGACGCCCACGACGTGGGCTTTGCGGTGGAAGACGCCGAGGTCGAGGATCAGCATGGCCAGGACGAACAGGGTGAAGCCGATCCACAAGAGCGGCGTACCGATACTGTCGAGGGGCATGGTCAACTCCTCACGCTTGACCCATTCACGAGGCGCACGCGGTCATCACCGCCAGGTGCTTTTGCTGACGGCTCTCCGCGTCGTATGACAACGCGTGCCCCAGAACACACTCTCCACCAGAGAGCCCCTCGCCATGTGGAAAAAACTGGCGCCACATCTTGGCATCGTGTGACCATCGTGCCAGGAGCCCAAAAAGACCGCAGGAAACGTTTCACCGTCATGCTGAGTAGCCACAAGTGGCCAACGCCATAAGCAAGGCCGGAACACGTCCATGATCAGGAGCGTTCTTTGCCGCCATCGCGCTTAGTCGAAGATGTCAAACATCTCGGTCCAGCGCTTCTTCCTGGGGGGGCGCCCCTCGTCGTCGTCGGACCGCCAGGCGGGGCGCCGTTCGTCGCGGGGGCGCTCGCTGTCGCTCACCTCCCGTTCCAGCTCTTGGAGGCGCCGCGCGATTTTCTCGAGTTCCCCCCGGTCGAGCCACATCCCATGGCAGGTATCGCAGAGGTCGACGAGGACCCCCGCCTTGGTGATCTCATTCAGGAGCACGTTACTACACCGCGGGCACTGCATTGTGATGCCTCCTTGCCATGGTTTCGAGGCGCTCGATCCGCGCCTCGGTGGGTGGGTGCGTGCTGAACAGGCGCAGCAGACCACCGCCGGTGAAGGGATTGATAATAAACAGGTGCGCCGTGGCTGGCGAACCTGCCGTCATGGGGGTCTGCTCACTCCACGCCGCGATCTTGCGCAGGGCCGTGGCCAGAGCCAGGGGATCGCCTGTCAGGCGTGCGCCGGCCTCATCCGCGAGAAATTCCCGCGACCGCGAGATCGCCATCTGAATCAGCATGGCTGCAAAGGGCGCGACAAGAACGCCCACGAGTCCACCCAGGGGACTGCTACTGCCATCGGCCTCGTCAGTCTCCTGACGCCCGCCCCCCAACAGCGAGCTGAACATGGCCATCTGGGCCAGCATGCTCAACGCCCCGGCCAACGCCGCGGCCACGGTCATGATGAGGGTATCGCGATGCTGAATGTGCCCGAGTTCGTGCGCCAGCACCCCCGCCAGTTCGTCACGACTGAGGCGGCGCATGAGCCCCTCGGTCACGGCCACGGCAGCGTGCTGCGGACTGCGCCCGGTCGCGAAGGCATTGGGGGCCTCCTCGGGAATGCGGTAGACTTTCGGCATGGGGATGGCCGCACGCTGCGCCAGATGCCGGACGAGGCCATATAGCTCTGGCGCCTCGGCTTCGGACACCTCCTGGGCCCCATACAGGCGTAGGACAATCCTGTCCGACCACCAGTAGGCGCCAAAATTCATCAGCCCAGCAACGAGCAGCGCCATGAGCACCCCCCCCTGGCCCGCCAGGGCCTGGCCCGCCCAGAGAAGCAAGGCGGTGAGTGTTGCTAATAACACCATGGTCTTCAGGCGATTCATCGTGACTCCCTTGGGCAAGGTTGCTTGCCTTCTCTTGACTCCCACAGCCATTTCAGACTGCCAAAGAATCCCTGGACGGGCTCGCCGGTCAGCACCTGTTCGAGTTCCCCACGGTCCAGCCAGATGCCCTGGCAGTGTGAGCACTGCTCGATCTCGACGCCGCGGTGGTGCAGCGTCAGCAGTGGGGCACCACACTTCGGACAGTGGTGTCGCGCCACGGCGAGCAGGCGTTGGCGCTCCTCCTCGGCGGCCCCACTCTCCTGGGCTGCCAGCGCCTGCTTGCGACGTTCCACTTCCAGCCTGGCAAAGTATTCTGCTTCTGACTCACTTGGCTTTACGGGCATGATGGTTCCCCTCCTTTTCACGCTCCCGCTCGAGCACACGGGCGACGGCGCGTGCCACGCGGGCGGCGGCGCCATTGACGGCGACGAACAGGTCGGCATCCGTGTCCTCGCTCCGCACGCTGCCCAACGGACGCAGGCCCACGTCGATCTGGCACCGTTTCTCCCTGCCACCCCGGTGGCCGTTGGTGTCCGAGAACCGGACGACGACGCGGCCGATCCGTGCCCCGAAGCGACCCAGCACGAAGCCGAGCCGGCGTTCTACCTGGGCGTGCAAGACCTCAGTCACCTCGACGTGGCGCGCGCGAATATATATCTGCATCGTCGTCCTCTGTCAGGCGCCGCTACGCCGCCGGTCGCCGCCGCGCTCCATAAGTCCGTCGCGGTGGCGCCGTGTGGCGCGTGGCACCCTGTGCTCGTGCCGGTCCACCGGACGGGTCGGTTGCTCTCCACTGCGGAGTGCAGGTGCCCATTCCGGATCGGCTTCACTCCACACCAGCGTCCAGGATGTGTGAGC
Organism: Nitrospira sp.; assembly: GCA_005116795.1. Lineage (GTDB taxonomy): Bacteria > Nitrospirota > Nitrospiria > Nitrospirales > Nitrospiraceae > RSF151. The sequence goes on from SWDL01000315.1 coordinate 3,216, forward strand.
GAGGTTTGCACTGATTCTAGCGTCGAACCGATGTGGAGACTATAAGGAAGTTTCATCGTGACTTGTCGAAAAAACCGACATATACTTCCGGCATGGAATGGCTCAACTACCATCATCTGCTGTACTTCTGGTCCGTCGCCAAGCACGGGACCATTTCCCGCGCTTGTGAGGAACTCCGTTTAGCGCAACCGACCATCAGCGGACAGATCAGAGCGCTGGAACGGTCGCTTGGACACAAGCTGTTCTCCCGAACCGGACGGCACCTCGTGCTGACGGAAGTCGGTCGGGTGGTGTACCGATATGCGGGGGAGATTTTCTCACTCGGTAAGGACCTGACGGACACGCTAAAAGGCGCTGAGACAGGCAGGCCGATGCGGTTGACGGTGGGGGTGGCGGATGTGATTCCGAAGCTTTTTACGGTGCGACTCTTGGAAGCCGCCTTCACGATGCCTACGCCGGTGCAGATTACTTGCTGGGAAGGGAAGTTGGATAGGCTGTTG
>SWDL01000316.1 GCA_005116795.1 Nitrospira sp.
TCATCGGCTCGGCATTCCTGCTGTCATTCCTTGTGCGCACCACGAGAGGGAAGGAGCCGACGCCTTCAGACGTCGCCTCCTACCGTTTCGGCGATTCGAAGATGGGTTAGGCGCCACGGCCATGGACATCCTTGTCGTCGTTGGAGGCACCGCGTTCATTCTCCTGTACACCTGGATATTGTGGTTCGCCCTCCGGCTTAATCGGAATTCACTCTGATGGCCCGGTCAGGGATTCGAGGAATCCTGCTCCTGGTACTTTTTCGAAGGTCTATACATGGATCTCATCTATCTGGGTATTGCGGCCGTATTCTTCCTGCTGTCACGCTGGCTCATCTCGGCATTAGATCGACTGTAAGGGGAAGCAGGCCATGAATACGATGTACGTGCTCGGAGGCGTTCTGGCTTTAGGATTGCTAGGTTATCTCATGATCGCGTTGTTGAAAGCGGAGTGGTTCTGATGACCCTGAATGGCTTCGTGCAGATTGGGCTTTACTTCGTGGTCTTGCTGGCGTTGGTCAAGCCGCTGGGTTGGTATATGGCACGGGTGTATGAAGGCCAAGCCTGTGGGCTTGACCGGGTGGTGGGCCCTCTGGAGCGGCTCATGTATCGTCTCTGCAGAGTGCGTCCAACCGAGGAGATGGACTGGAAGTCCTACGCGGTCGCCATGCTGTTATTCAACGCAATGGGGCTGGTCGCACTATATACGTTGCAGCGACTCCAAGCATTCCTGCCACTGAACCCAGCGGGTTTGGGAGCCGTCACGACCGATCTTGCCTTCAACACAGCTGCGAGCTTCTCCACCAATACCAACTGGCAGGCCTACGGAGGTGAAACGACACTGGGCTACCTCACTCAGATGCTGGGGCTCACCGTACAAAATTTTGTTTCCGCGGCAACCGGCATGGCGATCCTCGTGGCATTGATCAGGGGCTTGGCTCGCCGCAGTGCCGCGACGATCGGCAACTTTTGGACGGATCTCGTCCGGAGCACATTGTACATCCTCCTGCCGCTGGCCATGCTCTTGGCCCTGCTGTTGGTGTCTCAGGGAGTCGTGCAGACGTTGGGTCCGTACCAATCAACCACACTGCTGCAGCCGGCCAGTTACGCCAAGCCCGTGACGGATGCAAGCGGACAGCCGGTGCTGGATGAACGAGGCCAGCCGAAAACAGAGCCCGCGACGGCAGCGGAACAGGTACTCGCGGTTGGGCCCGCAGCCTCTCAGATTGCGATCAAGCAGCTCGGGACCAACGGCGGGGGTTTCTTCAACGTGAATTCCGCGCATCCATTCGAGAATGCGACGCCCTGGTCGAACTTCCTCGAGGTTCTGGCGATCCTGCTCATTCCCGCGGCGCTCTGCTACACCTTCGGCAAGATGGTCGGAGATGCGCGCCAGGGGTGGGCGGTCCTTGCTGCGATGACGATTCTTCTGATCTGTTTCGTTCCCTTGGGGTTGTGGGCTGAGCAAAACGGAAATCCGGCCTTCACGGCGATGGGGGTTGATCAGCACCCCAGCGGAGACCAAGCCGGCGGGAACATGGAAGGCAAAGAGACGCGGTTCGGTATCGCCAACTCCGTCCTGTGGGCTGCTGCGACGACCGCCGCTTCAAACGGCTCCGTGAATTCGATGCATGATTCGTACACCCCTTTGGGCGGACTCGTGCCGCTCTTCCTGATGCAGTTTGGAGAAGTGGTGTTCGGCGGAGTCGGCTCCGGACTCTATGGCATGATCGTCTTCGCGATCATTGCTGTGTTCGTCGCGGGACTGATGGTGGGGAGGACACCTGAATATCTTGGGAAGAAAATTGAGCCCTATGAAATGAAGATGGCCTCGTTGCTGATCCTGATTATGCCGATGATTGTGCTCGGGCTGACGGCGCTCGCGGTCAGCACCAAGGCCGGCATGTCTTCGGTGTTGAATCCGGGAGTGCATGGCTTCAGCGAAATTCTGTACGCCTACACCTCTCAAGGTAACAACAACGGCAGTGCCTTCGCGGGGCTCAACGTCAATACGCCATTCTACAACCTCACCGGCGGGGTCGAGATGTTGATCGCCCGGTTCTGGCTCGCGATTCCGACGCTAGCACTTGCCGGGTCCTTAGCGAGGAAGAAGTCAACCCCAGTGGGCCCTGGTACACTGCCGACGCACACACCCCTGTTCGTGATAGTCCTCATCGGGGTGGTCATCATGGTCGGGGCGCTCACGTTTTTGCCGGCTCTGGCCCTTGGGCCGATCGTTGAGCATTTGCTGATGTGAAGCGGAAGGACAGGAATCGCGGAGCATAGGTCTATGACAGCACAAGCGAGAACCCACAAGACTCACTCTCTCTTCGAGCAGACCATCATCCGACAGGCGGTGTCCGACGCATTTCGCAAACTGGCTCCACGACACCAGGTCAAGAACCCGGTGATGTTTGTGGTATGGGTCGGCAGCCTTGTGACAACCCTCCTGTTTGTGCAGGCGCTGGTTGGGACGGGAGAGGCTCCGGCCGGCTTCATCCTTTCCGTCGCGCTGTGGCTGTGGTTCACCGTGCTGTTTGCCAACTTTGCCGAATCGCTAGCGGAAGGACGGGGTAAAGATCAGGCGG
>SWDL01000317.1 GCA_005116795.1 Nitrospira sp.
GTGGCAGCCACGTGTTTTCTGGCGCTGATGGCGGTTGACTCGAGCGCGTTCAAGCCCGACGGCCACGCGGGAATCACCGAAGAGGCGCTTCGCGAACTGACAAGCGACAAGATGCCGGAGAGAGTGAAGACGGAGATGCGGAAGCTTCGTCTCCCTGGAACGACCGCCTCAGCCACAGGTTTCACGGACGAGGCGATTCGGGAGATCGGCGACGCGAACAGGGCCATGGATACCGGCGAGTGCGGAAAGCTGGGCGACACGGGGGCTGCCACGCCGTGCAAGGTCGAAACGGAGGAGTTCGCCGCGCTCGTGCAACTGCTGACCAAGGGCGCGACGGAGGCGGCACATTTTGACGCTGAGAAGATTCAGGAGGGAAGCAATCTGGTCTTCAACGCGAGAACGACGATTCGACGTTATCTCCTTGAAGGTAACTTTGCCGGGGCGCGACGGGTGCTTGGCAACGCCCTGCATTCCATTCAGGACTTCTATACGCATACAAACTGGGTAGAACTCGGCCGTGGGGGCGTTGATTCCCGTCTGGGAACCCGGATGGATGCCTTCAGCAGCGGTTCCCCTCGACTTTCTTTTGCGAATGAACCGATGTGTGTGGACGTCGGAGTCGAGGAATCCTGGCTGGATAGCCTGGGGCCCGGGATCGCCTCAGCTGGCCGCTGGATTGGAACCCATCTCGAAGGATCGACGCCGTTGTCGGGATCGGGGGCGTTACCAGATCGGACGCGATTCCTGACGCAGATGACCAAGGCCGAGCAGGACAGGCTCGTGAAGGCCTACGCCGACGCGGAAGCGAAAGCGAAGAGCGAAGGAAAGACGTTCGAGAGTCCGATCACCGCAGCAATAATTCTCAGATCGATCGCGGATAGACCGCTGACGAGCGGATACTTTTACCTGGCCTATCCGGAGGTCACCTACTCACTCGAGAGCCTTCCAAGTCTGGACGACTTCATCAATCTGCTCGATCTGCCAGGGCGCGAAGATTTGCCGGCCATTGCAAAGTCCGGGAAGTGCCGGCACGGATGGTCACTGCCGGTCTTCTCCCGGTTTGGAGCCACTTTCACGTACAGGCAGCAGGGGATCAACAAGGACGACTCTGGTCGCGCGCGTTTCGAAGCGGCGCGCGAGCCCGC
>SWDL01000318.1 GCA_005116795.1 Nitrospira sp.
CGCCGCGCTGATGCGGGATCGGAACATCGGCAGCCTGTTCGTGAGCCGGGGGAACGAAGTCATCGGCATCTTGACGGACACGGACATGGTCCGGCGCGTCGTGGCGGTGGGGCTGGACGCCTCCAAGACGCCGGTCGAGCAGATCATGTCCGCGCCCATTCTGACGATCGAGGAGAACCGCACGCTGCTGGACGCCAACGACATGATGGCGGGTTCGCATCTCCGCCACCTCGGGGTGGCGCGCGACGGCAAGCTGGTGGGCATGATCTCGGTGCGCGACTTGGTCGTCTTCCTGACGAATCTCCCGAGGAAGTAGTCATGGCGTTTCCACGTCAACGGCTGCGGCGGCTGCGGCTGCACGAACCGTTGCGACGAATGGTCCGCGAAACCCGGCTGTCGCCAGCGGACTTCATCGCGCCGCTGTTCGTCACGATGGGGAAGGGCCGGCGCGAGGAGATCCCTTCGATGCCTGGGCAATACCGGCTCTCCGTTGATCTGCTGGTCAAGGAAGCCGGGGAGCTGACAATGCTCGGGGTTCCGGCCGTGATTCTCTTCGGGATTCCGGAACACAAGGATGAGCGGGGCACGTCCGGCGTTGATCCACAGGGCATCGTGCAACGCGCCGTCCGCGAGTTGAAGAACAAGGTGCCGGACCTGCTGGTGGTGACGGATGTGTGCATCGACGAATACACGACCCACGGCCACTGCGGCATCGTGAAGGACGGCCGGATCCTGAATGACGAGACGCTGGACTGCCTGCGCGCCATGGCGCTCACCCATGCCCAGGCCGGCGCCGACATGGTGGCTCCCTCCGACATGATGGACGGGCGTGTGGCCGCGATCCGGGACGAGCTGGATCATCACGGGTTCTCGGACCTCCCGATCATGGCCTACTCGGCCAAGTTCGCCTCCTGCTTCTATGCTCCGTTCCGGGACGCGGCGGATTCCAGTCCGAAGTTCGGCGACCGGCTCTCGTATCAGATGGATCCGGCGAACGCCCGCGAGGCACTCCGGGAAATCGATGCCGACCTGGAAGAGGGGGCGGATATCATCATGGTGAAACCGGCCCTGCCGTTCCTCGACATCATTGCGGCGGCGCGCCGGCGGACGACGGTGCCGATCGCGGCCTACCAGGTGAGCGGCGAGTACAGCATGATCCGAGCCGCGGGACGCGCGGGCTGGTTGGACGAAGAGCGGGCCATGATGGAGTCGCTGCTCTCGATCAAGCGCGCAGGCGCCGATCTGATCCTCACCTATTTCGCAAAGGAAGCGGCCAGACGGCTGGGGTAGTGCTCCGGGCCACCGCGCGTATGAAGATTTCACGGGGTCTGACGGCATACGCGCGACAGCCGTCTCCCGTCTTGACCATCGGGAACTTCGACGGCCAGCACGTCGGCCATCGGGCCCTGCTGCACATGGTGGTGCGCCGGGCTGAGGAGATCGGCGGGACGCCGATGGTCCTGACGTTTGACCCGCACCCGGTTATGGTGCTGGCGCCGCAGGTGGCGGTGCAGTTTTTGACCTCGAAGGAGGAAAAGCTGGCGCGTTTCGAAGAGGCCGAGATCGCGGAGGTGATCGTGCTGGAGTTCACCCCGGCTCTGGCGGCCTTGTCGCCCGATCGATTCGTCTCGGAGGTCCTCGTCGAGGGAATCGGCGTGAAGGAATTGTTTGTCGGCGAGCACTTTCGATTCGGAAAGGGACGGGCCGGACGAATCACGGATCTGACACGATTCGGCGCGGTCTGCGGTTTTACCGTGCATCCGGTGGCGCCGGTGTCCGTGGGCGGGACGGTGGTCAGCTCAACGCTGATCCGCAAGTTGATTCAATCGGGCGACGTTCGGGAAGCCGCCCGTGGATTGGGCCGCGGCTATACGTTGAGCGGGACGGTGGTGCACGGGGCTCGGCGTGGACAGTCCATGGGGTGGCCCACGGCCAATCTTCGATTGCCGGCCGGCCGCTTGATCCCGCCGGACGGGGTCTATGCCAGCAAGACGGTCTGGCGGGGCGCGGCGTATGATTCGGTCTCGTACATCGGGACACGTCCGACGTTCGGGGCCGGTGAACGGCTGCTTGAAGTCTCACTGCTTGATACCGAGGTCGATCTCTACGGGCAAGAGATCGCCGTGACGTTCATCGAGCGAGTCCGGGGGGATGAGGTGTTTCAGTCGGCGGACGAACTCACGATCAGCATTCGACGCGATGTGGCGCAGGCCCGGGAGGCCTTGCGGACGTGGGCGATGCCGCTTCAGGGAGTGGGAGGCCGGTCGGCATGAGCCGGGGCACCACGACGACGCCTCCGACCAGACGGACGGCGCTGGAGCGCGTGGTCTTGGCCGCGGTCCGTCATGAGGCGTTGTTGGCTCCCGGAGAGTCGGTGTTGGTGGCGGTGTCCGGCGGACCAGATTCCGTCGCCCTGCTCTCGGTGCTGACGTGCCTCGCGCCCGCCCTCAATCTCACCGTGCACGCCGTCCATTTCAATTTCGGTCTCCGTGGTGCGGAATCGGATGAGGATGCCGAGTTCGTCGCCGAACTGTGCGCGCGCTTGGAGGTCGATCTCACCAGCGAGCGACTCGACCTCACCCGCCGGCATTCACAGGGGCGGGGGGGCTCGATCCAGGAACGGGCCCGACAGGCGCGCTATGCCCGGTTGACCTTGTTGGCCGGCCGTCACGGGGCGACGAGGGTGGCTGTGGGGCACACGGCCGACGACCATGCCGAGACCGTGTGCATGTGGATGGTGCGGGGAGCCGGATTGAGCGGGCTGGGCGGGATTCCCTCGTCCCGCGACGGGTTGTTCGTGCGGCCGCTTCTGGGGGGGAGTCGCGACCAGATCCTGGCCTATTTGGCGGCGCGGGGCCTTGCCTATCGATCCGATTCGAGCAATGCCAAAGACCTCTATTTTCGGAATCGAATCCGGCACGAGGTGTTGCCGCTGTTGAAGCGTGAGAATCCGGCGTTGCTCAGCACGCT
>SWDL01000319.1 GCA_005116795.1 Nitrospira sp.
CGGGACGAGGCGGGCATCGTGTATTACGGCTCCAAACCAGGGTCGTCGCTTGATCGGCAGTTGACGCCGTATCAGATCATCCGCTTTCCCATCGTGGCGCCCTCCTCGTTCGAGCAGTTCAATCGAAAGGACATCGATTTCGGCGTCGATCTCGACGGAGACGGAGAAAACGAACGGGCGGACGTGCAGGCGACCGTCCATGTTCTGGCGCGGGAATCCATTACCGTGCCGGCCAAGACGTTTCCGGACGCGCTGCGGGTCGAAGCCCGGATGCGGATGCAGATCCGGTTCTCAACCGACAAGCGGACGGCGCTGGGCACGGACACGATGACGGCGTGGTTTGCCCGCGGGGTGGGTCTGGTGAAGTATGTCGAGTATCAGGAATTGCCCCCGGTCCCGGGGGGGCGCGGCGTCGTGACGGAGATCATCGAAGAGTTGGTGGAAGCCGACATCAAGCCGGCCGTCAGATTACGCTAGCGGAGCGAATCCACGACGCAGCGTGTTTTCAGTCACCACGCGCGCGGTCATGAATTGTGTCAGGTAGTGCTCGCCGCCCGCCTTGGCGCCCACCCCGGACAGCCGGTGTCCGCCGAACGGTTGTCGACCGACCAGCGCGCCGGTAATGGCGCGGTTCAAGTAGAGATTCCCCACATCAAACTGCAGTTGAGCCCGTTCCAGATTGACTGGACTTCGTGAGTAGACGCCGCCCGTGAGCGCATAGGGCGTGGCGTTCGCAATGGCCAGTGCCTCCTCGAACGTCCGGGCCGGCATCACCGCTAGCACGGGCCCGAAAATCTCCTCCTGAGCCAACCGGCTGGACGGAGGCACGTCCGCAAAGACGGTGGGGCTCACATAGAATCCTTCCGCCGGGACGGGCCGTTCGACCACCAGTCGAGCGTCTCGCTTGCCGATCTCAATGTACTCCTGGATCGCGCGACGAGCTCGCTCGTCGATCACGGGGCCGACTTGCGAACCCGGGTCCTGGGCGGGGCCGATCCGCAGGCTCATCACGGCATCGGCCAGCCGTTGGAGAAAGGCGTCGTAGACCGGCTCGAGCACGATCGCGCGCGAGCAGGCCGAACATTTTTGGCCCTGGAAACCGGTAAAGGACGTCACCACCCCCGTCACCGCTTCATCGAGATCCGCGCTGTCGTCGACGATGATGGCGTTCTTGCCGCCCATTTCGGCAATGACGCGCTTCACATGGAGCGAACCAGAGGGAACCCGCGCGGCTTCGGCCAAGATGCTCAGCCCAACCGCGCGTGAGCCGGTGAACGCGACGATCTGCACCTCTGGATGTTGGACGACGGCACGGCCGAGGTCTGGTCCACCCGGCAGGAGCTGCAAGAGCCCCGGCGGGAGTCCCGCCTCCTTGAAGAGTGAGACCAAGTGGTACCCCATGACGGGTGTCCGCTCCGAAGGCTTGAACAGAACGGCATTGCCTGTCACCAGCGCCGCGCTCACGATGCCCGTCGGGATGGCGAGGGGGAAGTTCCAAGGTGAGATCACGGCGGCCAGGCCGCGGGGATGCCAGTGCAATTGATTCAGCTCGCCTGGTTCGCGGCCGAGCCGCTGAGGCTTCGCCAACCGGCGCATCTCGCGCGCGTAGAATTCGAGAAAATCGATGGCTTCCGCGACGTCTCCGTCGGCTTCCCGCCACCCCTTCCCGGCTTCGAAAATTTCCCATGCCGACAGTTCGAAACGCCGGGTCCGCATGAGCTGGGCGGTCTTCACCAACACGTTGGCCCGTTCATCCGCCGATCGGGCGGCCCAGTCGCGCCCCGCCGTGCGGGCCTGCTCGACCAGGGAGGGGAGATCCTGAACGCTGACTTCAGACACCAGGCCGACCACTCTGGTCGGCAGGCTGGGGTCACGAGAGACACATTCAGATCCGTGCCTATGAAGCGATGCCGGCCCCGGCGGTGTGAATGCCTTGCCTAAACGAGATTGGACCTGCGAGATGGCCTGCTGCATCTCTCGCTGAGCCGGCGCCAGGCTGAAGTCTGTCGGCGGCTCGTTGGTGAACGGCGAGGCGTCCGCGGCCTCGCTGGGCTGTGTCATGGCCACAGGAGCTTCCGTCTTGGGTGAAGCCAGGAGGTGATCGAGCGACTCAGCCTCAGCATACTGTTTTCGGAGGAATGATTCATTGGACGTGTTTTCCAGCAGCCGCCTGACCAGGTAGGCCATCCCCGGCAGCAAATCTCCCACGGGGGTATAGATCCGGACGCGGTATCCCCCTTGCACGACCGCAGCCTGGAGCGGTTCGGCCATGCCATAGATCATCTGAAACTCACAGGCGTCCATGGGAAGATGCGCGGCCTCCGCGACCGCTTGGGCATGGGCGACGCTGCGGAGATTATGCGTGCCGAACGCGGGACGGATCATATCGGTGGCGTGCAAGAGGGTGCGCGTCAAGGTCTCGTATTGGGCATCGGTCTCCGATTTCTGTTCGAGGACGGGCACGGGCCAGCCGCGCTGACGATAGCGAATCGTATCCGAATCCCAGTAGGCCCCCTTCACCAGACGCACACCGATCGGCACGCCGCGGCGGCGGACCCAGGCGATCAGGGTGTCCATGTCGCGCGGCGTGTCCTTCAAGTAGGCCTGCACCGCGATGCCCACAGAGGGAGAGGAGCGATAGGTCTCTTCTGAGAGAATCCGCATGAAGGTCATGAGGATGAAGTCTTTAATTTCGGCCTGTTCCATGTCGAAGGTAATGACCGCCGGCAGACGCATCGCGAGGTCCAGAATCGGCCGAAGGCGCGACGCGACGCCGGCGTAGCTGGCCTCCGGTGCGGCCGGATCGATCTGGGAGTAGAGGGCGGAGATTTTGAGCGACAACTGGACGCGTGGGAGAATCCCGAGGTGATCCCGCTCCAGCCGCGTCTCGCTCGGCCACTTGGCGGTTTCGCGGTGCAGTTGCTGCAGGGCGTCCAGGCAGCGGTCTCGATAGATGTCCGCTTCCCGCTCATTGACCGTGGCTTCTCCCAGCAGATCGACCGAGTAGCCGCGCTGATGGCTCCAGAGCTCGCTCAGGGTGGAGATAGCATCCGTGACGGATCCTCCCGCCATGAAGGATCGCGCCATGCTCAACACTTGTTGCCGGATCGACTTGGCGCCCAGACGAGCCCCGAACGAGGTGGCGGACAAGGCCTTCATGCCCCATTGCAGCGCGGACTGCATGGGCAGACTCTGTCCGAAATATTCCCCGAGGAGCCGCGCCACCTGTTCATCGGTCTGAAGGGACGGCAGCACATCGATAAATCGAAACAGTTGGACCTTGAACCCCTCGTCCTTCATGCACTGGTTGAGGAGCGCATTGGACCAACGGCGGGGGGAAAAGACCGTGGGTTGGTGGCCGCTGCATCGAGCAGCCAGCGCCTCACCGATCCGTCGAATGGCTGGTTCAAGCGATGTCGGGGAATGGGTCATGGTCAAGTACGCCTCGGAGGTCGTGCCTTCAGTATACACCCCATCATTCCTTGTCGAACGATTGGGGAGGAAAGTTGAGGGGGCGGGGAAACTTTTGTCGCGTTCGGAAAAGGCTTCGTGCTATAAGAAAGAGGCCGTCATTCAGAGGTTTGGACAGGAGGGCGGGACGCATGGCTGAGCAAGCAACAGGTGGAGCCGTCGCCGGATCCGGCGCAGCGCTTCTACCGAACGTCAAATATATTGTGGCGATCAGCAGCGGGAAGGGCGGGGTGGGAAAATCGACGGTGGCGGTCAACCTGGCCATCGCGCTGGCGCAAAGCGGGGCCAAGGTCGGCCTGATCGATGCGGACATCTACGGGCCCAACGTGCCCATGATGATGGGCGCCGAGCATCCCCCCGAGCAGCGGGAGGGCAAGATTACACCGGCGACGAGCCACGGCGTGAGCTTCATCTCCATGGGCTTCTTTATCCCTGAAGATCAGGCCATCATGTGGCGAGGGCCGATGATCCACACGGCCATGCAGCAGTTTTTCCGGGACGTGCTCTGGGGGGCGTTGGACTACCTCTTGATCGACCTCCCGCCGGGGACGGGCGATGCCCAGCTCAGCATTTCCCAGTTGATCCCGCTGGCCGGGGCGGTCACGGTCACGACGCCCCAAGAGGTGGCCCTACACGATGTCCGAAAGGGCATGATGATGTTCCAAAAGGTGAATGTGCCGCTCTTGGGCATCATCGAGAACATGAGCTACTTTGTTTGCGGACATTGTCACGAGCGGACGGAGATCTTCTCGCATGGTGGGGGCGAACGCGCGGCGCAGAAACTGGGCGTGCCGTTCCTGGGCC
>SWDL01000320.1 GCA_005116795.1 Nitrospira sp.
GACATCGGCCGATTCGAACAACGGTGCAATCTCGGCATGGTGGAGCTGGAGCCGGTGGCGGCGAAGGACGACGTCCAGACGCTGAAAGCCATGATCCAAGCCCATGCCGATCTGACGGGCAGCAAAAAGGCCGCATCGATCCTGCAGGCCTGGGGGACGATGCTGCCGAAGTTCGTCAAGGTGATGCCGGTCGATTACAAGCGGGTGCTGGCCGAACGGAAGGCGGCTCTCGCCAAGGGCCACGCGCATAAGAAGGAAGCGGTGACGCACTGACGTCGCCGTGAGGAGCTTGACTGATTACTGGCAACTGGGAAAGACATGGCTGATCCGAAGGGATTTCTGAAATATGCCCGCGAAGGGCCCAAGCGACGGTCGGTGGAATTGCGCGTGCACGACTGGAGGGAATTCTACCAGCCCATGGCGGAAGATAAGCTGAAGAGCCAGGGGGCCCGCTGTATGGACTGCGGCGTGCCGTTTTGCCAGAGCACGAACGGCTGCCCTGTGGTGAACCTGATTCCGGAGTGGAACGATCTCGTCCATCGAGGTCGGTGGAAAGACGCGCTCAAGGCCCTGCACGCGACGAATAATTTTCCTGAGTTTACGGGACGACTCTGTCCGGCTCCCTGCGAATCGGCCTGCGTGTTGGGGATCAACAGCGATCCGGTCTCCATCCGGGTGATCGAATGGAACATCGTCGATCGCGGCTTCGACGAAGGCTGGGTCGAGCCGATCATGCCGGTGGAGAAGACGGGGAAGGCGGTGGCCGTGATCGGCTCCGGACCGGCCGGCCTGGCCGCCGCGCAGCAACTGGCGCGCGCCGGCCATCGCGTCACGGTGTACGAGAAGGCGGATCGCATCGGCGGCTTGCTGCGCTACGGCATTCCCGACTTTAAGATGGAGAAGTGGGTGCTGGATCGCCGGCTGGATCAAATGCTCGCCGAAGGCGTGGAGTTCAAGACCGGCGCGCACGTCGGCCTCGATGTGAGCGGGGAGGAGTTGCGCCGGACGTACGACTCGGTGCTGCTCACCATGGGCGCGGAGAAAGCCAGGGAACTCCCCGTGCCGGGACGTGACCTGAAGGGCGTCCATCTTGCGATGGACTACCTCACGCAGCAGAACAAGCGGAATGCCGGCGAGACGATCGTGGCCGAACCGATCACCGCAAAGGGCAAGCGGGTGGTGATTATCGGCGGCGGCGACACCGGCTCGGACTGTCTGGGAACGGCGCACCGGCAGGGAGCGCGGGAGGTGCGCCAGTTTGAGCTGTTGCCGGAACCGCCGCCCCAGCGAGCGGCCTCCACGCCCTGGCCCCTGTGGCCGATGCAGCTCCGGACCTCCCACGCCCACGAAGAGGGCTGTGACCGGCGGTGGAGCGTCTCGACCACGAAGTGTTCAGGCCGTGACGGCCAGGTGTCGACACTCCATGCGAACCGCGTCGCGTTTGAGCAGGGCAAGTTCGTGCCCATCCCCAACACGGAATTCGAGCTGGACGCGGATCTGGTGCTGCTGGCGATGGGGTTTACCGGTCCGGTGCAGGCGGGGCTGCTCGACAGTCTTGGCGTGACGTACGACGCGCGCGGCACGGTGACGGTGGATGATCAGTTCATGACCAATCTCGACGGCGTCTTCGCGGCGGGGGATACGAAGCGGGGGGCGTCGCTGATCGTCTGGGCGATCGCCGAAGGCCGGAAGGCCGCGGCCGGCGTGGATCAGTATCTGCGCGCGGGCCGGTCGGCGAAAACCGCGGTGAAATAGCGAAGAAAGAAGGACGCGATTATCCGACCATCACTCCTTCCTCGCTTGTCTCTCTCGTGCCTGCCCTGCGCTCCTGATATGGTCCTCCCCATCATCATGCTCGCGACCCTTCTGATCCTGCACGGGACCGTGTCCCCCGTGGCGGCTCAGCAGACCGCCTTTGTCGCCGGCGGTCTTGCAAGGGACGCTCGGAGCCCGCTTTGGGCCATGGGGGGCGAAACGAGCCCCACGGCGCAATGGCCCAAAGATCTTCCGGTCATTGCAAAGAACGAGAAGGACGGCATGACCGACACGATGGCGCTCGTTCCCGCCGGAGAGTTCCTGATGGGAAGCCAGACCGACGAGGGTGGCAACGGCGAAGATCCTCTGCACCGCGTCTATTTGGACGCGTTTTTCGTCGATGTGTATGAGGTGACCGTTGCCCTCTTTGCGAGATTCCTCGAAGCCACCGGGCAGGCGCCACCCGATAAGTGGGGGGAGGCGGATCCTGCCGTCGATGGGAATCGGCCGGTCATCGGCGTGACATGGTACGATGCCGATGCCTATTGTCGCTGGGCTGGAAAGCGACTGCCGACCGAGGCGGAATGGGAAAAGGCGGCGCGCGGGACGGACGGACGGCTCTACCCTGGGGGGGAGGAGCCGCCGACTGAGCGACATGCGAATTTCGGAACGCCCTTCTGGGACGGGTATGCCACCCTTTCGGCTGTGGGCAGTTACGAAAGGGGGAAGAGTCCGTACGGAGTCTATGACATGGTGGGGAACGTCTGGGAATGGGTCGCCGACTGGTATGATGGGGCCTATTACCGGAACAGCCCGCATCAGAATCCTCAGGGCCCCCCGGACGGTCTCCTCAAGGTGGTGCGTGGCGCGTCGTGGTTTTCTCAACCACAGGTGACGCGAGCAGCGTTCCGAGGCCTCGGCCTCCGCAGGCATTGGGATAATAAAACAGGCATTCGCTGCGCCAGAACGCCGCCGTGATAGCGCTGAACGCCATAGCCCTCATGATTCAGTGCCCCGCCGTGACAGAAGGGGGACAGGCCCCAGGCCTCAGAAGGCCGAGAAGGGGGCCAGTCCCCCCCGGTGAAACGCGCGGGGATGCGGGGATCTCCCCGCGGCCCGGGGACTGACCGTAGATTTTTCCGTCCCTCCGGCGGTACACTGCGCCCCATCTGGTGGTACGCCGCTTGCCTCTCCATCTGATGGTTCTCTCTTCTCGGGGAGGTATCGTATGACAAGACTGAGCCGAGGAGTCGTCGGTCTGGGAATCGGCCTGCTGCTGGGATGGTGGTCCGGGCCGGTCTGGGCCGACCAGGCGCGGGACCTCAAGGTGTCGAGGGTCGACGGCAAGACGCCGGCCGACTTCATCGCCGCCCGGACCGGCAAGTCCTACGCCGTGGTCATCGGCATCGACGACTACGAGAAAGTCCCCCGCCTCACCTATGCCAAGGCCGACGCCGCATCCATGGCCACGTTGCTCAAACAGCAAGGGTTCGACGTCACGGAACTCTACGACAAGCAGGCTACCCAGAGGAATATTGTCGGCGAATTGGGCGACAAGCTCCTGGACCGGGTCAAAGAAGAAGACCGGGTGCTGATCTTCTACGCCGGACATGGGGAGACCAGGCAGCGAACGGGGGGCAAGGAAATCGGCTACCTCCTGCCCGTGGGCGGGGAGCAGCAGGCCCTGGCGGAGACGGCCATTCCGATGTCCATGATCCGGGACCTGGCCGACGCGCTCCCCGCCAAGCAAGTGCTGTTTCTGGTGGATGTCTGCTACGGCGGCATCGCCGGGCAACAGTTCCGCAGCCTGCCCAAGTACACGGCGGACTACTTGAAGGCCATCACGCGGGAGCGGGGCCGGCAGTTGATCACGGCGGGCGGCC
>SWDL01000321.1 GCA_005116795.1 Nitrospira sp.
GTCGGTGGCCGTACCCGCCGAGGGGCGCGTGAAAGACCTGGTGGCGGCGCTCGATCGCTCGCATCCCTCGATTGCGGAATTGATCCACAAGAAAAAAGTGCTGATCTCGGTCAACCAGGAGATCGCCCACGAGGAGACTCGTGTGCGGGACAGCGATGAAGTCGCCTTGCTGCCTCCCTTTGCCGGCGGAGCCATTCGATGACGCCCAAGACGCCTCTCCTTGATGACACTCTCTTCGTCCGCGTGCAGCGGGACAATTTTTCCGTCGATCAGGAGATCGACCGGGTCCGAGGCCGCTCGAAGCGGATCGGCGGCATTGCCACCTTCCTTGGGACGGCCCGCGATCGATCCCGCGGTCGCGACGTGAGCGGCATCACCTTCGAGCACTATGAAGGGATGGCTCAAATGAAGCTGCGGGAGATTCGCGAGCGGGCGCTCAAAGATTTCGACGTCCTCGAGGTGCTGATGCTCCATCGCTACGGCGAGATCGGGATCGGAGAGAACATCGTATTGATCGTCGTCGGGGCCGAGCATCGGGCCGAGGCGTTTCGGGCCTGTCAGTGGTGTATCGACGAGCTCAAGCGCATGACCCCGATCTGGAAGCTGGAGCAGACGCCGGAGGGGGACGTGTGGGTGGAGGAACATCCGTAGCGCGTGATGGGCGACGAGTGAAAGATGATGTCACAACCACCTGACCCTACGTCATATCCACCGGTGGCCGATGCGTACGCCCGGCCGCTCAAGAGCCTTCGACTCTCGGTCACCGATCGCTGCAATCTCCGGTGCAACTACTGCATGCCGGAGGAAGAGTATGGATGGCTCCCCAGGGATACCATCCTGTCGTTCGAAGAAATCACCGCGCTCACAGGGCTGTTCACGGAACTCGGGGTCGACAAGGTCCGTCTGACCGGCGGCGAACCGCTGCTGCGGCGCGACCTGCACTCCCTGATCCGGATGCTTCGCCGCAATCCCCTGATCCAGGAACTGGCCCTGACGACAAACGGCCTGCTCCTGCCCGAACAGGCTCCCGCGCTGAAAGAGGCGGGGCTCGATCGGATCACCGTCAGCCTCGACACCTTGCGCCCCGACCGCTTTAAAGCCCTGACCCGCCGTGATGGGCATGAGAAAGTCTTGGAAGGCATCGAGGCCACGCGGTCGGCCGGCTTCACCGGACTGAAGCTCGACACCGTCGCGATCCGTGGATTCAACGACGATGAGCTGATCGATCTCATTGAATACGGCAAACGCGTCTCGGCGGAGGTCCGGTTCATCGAGTATATGGACGTGGGCGGCGCCACGGGCTGGTCGATGGCCAAGGTCTTGTCGCGGGATGCGATGCTGGAGGCGGTGGGGCGGTGGTACGGCGGCGTCGAGCCGCTGCATGAACAGAGTTCCGCGCCGGCCCAACGGTATCGCCTGGCGGACGGCACGACGATCGGGATCATTGCGTCCACCACGGCCCCGTTCTGCGCGACCTGCGATCGCAGCCGATTGACCGCCGATGGTCTCTGGTACCTCTGTCTGTACGGAAAAGAGGGGATTGATCTCCGGGAGCCGCTCCGTCGGGGCGTCTCCCCTCTCGAGATGAAATCCCTGATCAAGATCGGCTGGCAACGGCGCAGGGATCGCGGCGCGGAGGAGCGAAAAGCACTGGAGCGCCTGGGCCTGCGCGAAGAACAGTTGATCGAAATCCGCCAGCTCCGTCTGGATCCCCATCTCGAGATGCACGCTCGAGGGGGATGAGCCGTCACGCCTGTGTCGCGCGCCGTCGTTGAGCCGGTCTGCCCGATCCGTCCCCGGACCCCATGACTGAACTCCATCTTGCCACGACGCTGAGTCTCGGCTTTCTGCTGGGGGCCCGGCATGCGCTGGATGCCGATCATCTCGCGGCGGTCTCGACGATCATCGCCACCCGGCGGGACCTGATCGCGTCC
>SWDL01000322.1 GCA_005116795.1 Nitrospira sp.
GTCAGGCATGGAGGGGCTCTACGCGTCTAATGGACTTATCGGTCACCTTGGGTATCGCTTGCACGAGTTTGGCTGGGCAGGCAGAGCCATCACTCATTTTCACGATTCCGACCCTGTGTGGTTCGAAGGATTCGAAAAGATACCCGAGTTTCTCCTGCCCTCGTTCCTCCGTACGACGCCTTATTGGGAATCGAGTGATGTTGTTGCTATAAGTATGTCCATCAATTCTGACCTCACCACCGGCGCACCACCGTTGACGACAGTGGGAGACCTCTACCGCCGATCCGGGTTTCTCGGCATACTCCTGGGAATGGCTTTCATCGGTGCCATTTTAGCCTCCTGGGATATCTTCTTCAGGAAACCTACACTTGTCCCAAGACTGCACTTCTTGCTGTTCTGGTTTCACATTTCAACTGTTCACATCACACTCGGCATCCAAGAATTTCTCGTGCAGTCCATACGCCCTTTCTTCATAACTTGGATGTTGGCGTATCTCCTCGCCTATTGCCTTCGCGTGAATCTTACGGAACTCTGGAGCCGTGGCTTCCCTCATGGCATCGAACCTCTGCGATATGCCGAGAACACGTCGGCTGGCCACTCCTCATGAGGGAGCAATCAAGCTCTGAAATGGAGATACCTCACGCTCCCCGGCATATTGTGATTCTGAGGGCTGGATTGCTGGGAGACACCCTCGTGGCCGTTCCTGCCCTCTGGTGCCTCCGGCAAGCCTACCCCGATGCTCGCATCACGTATGTCTGGCAGGACTCACCTCAAAAGGGTCATGTGAAGGCATATGAGGTATTGGGCTCCAGTGGCTTGGTTGACACCTTCTTGTCATACAAGACAGGCCGATCCACATTCAGCAACCTATTTTCTGCTGGCGCATTGCTCTGCAAGCTCCAAACGCAGACGTGTGATCTCGCCGTTGTCCTTGAAGAACCTCATTGGTCTTCACGAAAAACAACGTTCGCCAAGCTCTTCGGCGCCGAAGCCGTTATCGGACCTCGAGGAAAGGGCAAACATTTGCCCCGGATGCCCAACGGCAACCTCTTGAAGCTTCCTCACATTGCAGACGCATTGATTGAGCAGCTTCGTCCTCTCGGGATACCACTTCCGCTGCCAGGAGAGGGGCGCGTTGATATTGGCCTTGGAGACCGGGATTGCGCACGCGTCGAAGCGTGGCTGGCTACCGCGGGAGCTCGAAACGCCCCGCATCCTTGGATTGGTCTTTGCCCGTGGAGCAACATGCCAGCGAAACGGTGGCCGTTGGAACGGTATGAAGAAGTTGTCCGAGCGCTGATCTCTGAATTCAATGTGACTCCTTTTGTCTTAGGTGGACCAGGAGAGCGTGATGTTGCCGAATTGCTTGTGACGCAATGGGGGCGCGGCTATGTGGCGTGCGGGGAATTGAGTATCCGCGAGGGCGTTGCTCTATTGTCGCAGTGCGCCCTGTACGTTGGGAATGACACCGGAGTCATGCACATGGCGGCTGCCGCCGGGACACGATGCGTTGCAATGTTCTCCTCACGTGAAGCGCCTGGCCGGTGGGAGCCCTATGGCAAAGGGCATGCCGTATTTCGGAGCAAAGTCCTCTGTGAGGGGTGCATGCTCTATGAATGTCTCGATCAGGACATGCGCTGCATGCGGCTCATAGAGGTAGATGAAGTGCTCCACGCCTGCCGCTCTGTTCTAAACCATGAGCATGTCGAAGACTCTCACTTTGCCATCCGCAGTCTCAGGAGACAAACCAAGGGGGACATCTGATGTCACGCATTCGGTTTGCACTAATTGGTTGCAGCAACATCGCAAGAAAGCATGCAGAGTCGTTGCGTCGGATCGAGGAGGCTGAACTCGTAGGTGCCTGCGATCTTGATGAGGCCAAGGCTCAGTCACTTGGGGGTGAGTACAATGTTCCTCACTTCACGGATTATCGAAAGATGCTTGAAGCCCTCCGAGTCGATGTGGTCACCGTGCTGACTCCTACGGGTGATCACGCTGAAAGGGTCCTGGACGTCATTAACTTCTGCAAGTATGTCCTTGTTGAAAAGCCGATGGCTCTCCGCCTCGAGGACGCCGATGCAATGATTCGGGGTTGTGATGAAGCTGGGGTCAAACTCTTTGTGGTGAAGCAGAACCGATACAACAAGCCTATCCAAGCCTTACGGATGGCTCTTGAAACAGGCAGATTTGGAAGGCTCGTAATGGGTACTGTGCGAGTGCGATGGTGTCGCACCCAATCCTATTATGATTCAGCTCCTTGGCGGGGTACCTGGGCTTGGGATGGTGGGGTTCTGACTAATCAGGCAAGCCACCATATCGACATGCTCGAATGGATGTTAGGCGAAGCGGAAAGTGTTGTTGCCATGACAGCCACGAGACTAGTGAACATAGAGGCCGAAGATACGGCCGCAGCAATCTTGCGCTTTCGCAATGGAGCCCTCGGCGTTGTAGAGGCGACCACGGCGACCCGTCCCAAAGATCTGGAGGGGTCAATTTCAATTCTTGGGGAGAAGGGCAGTGTCGTTATTGGTGGGTTTGCCATGGATAAGCTCATCACCTGGGAGTTTCCAGATCGGCAGCCTGAGGACAAGGTAATCTTTGAAACCCATGGAGAGAACCCTAAAGAGTTCGCCTGGAATCACACCGGGTATCTAAAACATGTGGTGAAAACCATTCAGACCGACCGCAAGGCCTTAGTCGACGGTCTTGAAGGTCGAAAATCCCTCGAACTCATCAATGCGTTCTATGAATCCGCCGAGA
>SWDL01000323.1 GCA_005116795.1 Nitrospira sp.
CTCCGTTCCGCAGGTCTTGAAAATCTTCTTGCAATACCCTGGACAGGAGATCAAGGAGTCGCGCCTGGGTCACGTCCCACAGGAACGGATAGCCGACGGGATGGGTTCTGGCATAGTCATGAAAATGGGGCGCGGCGGCTCGTGCCAGACTAGCCGTCATATCCACCGCCTGCCACCCATCGCCCGTGATTCCCTCCGCATGCCAGGCGCGATGGACGTCGCGGAGAATCGCATGGGCGAGCGTGCCCACTTCGACAGGGCCGACCTCACCGATCTCTTCCGGCTCCTCAATCGAGCGGAGCCGGAGCACCTGTCGCGCAAAATATTGGAAGGGACAGATGCCGTAGGATCGCAGCCCGGTCGGCGCCACCCGTTGAATCAGCCGTTGCCAGACCGACGGCACGTGACCGATCACGCCGTCGTAGTCCCCGAGGGCCGGACGCCCGCTGTCGAGACATCGAACGATTTCAAGGCCCTTCGGCAGGAGATCGCCTCCCGGCAGCCGCCGCAAGAGGGGCAGGGCCACCCGCCTGCGAGTCAGCCCAGCGTCCACCACCCTCTCACGCGGGTTCAGCCACTCGGACTGAAAGTGCGGCAACCGAGGATGGGCCTGCCGTTGCGTCCATCGCCGTGGGATGGAGAGCGCGGCCGATTGACACTCCTGCGCCGCCTGCCGAATCTCATCGAGGTAGAGAGAAGGAATCACCGGCCGGCCGGTGTCGTCACTCCGTAAGGTGAGCAGAGTCAGGCGCTCGGTCGCCGCATTGGCCAGGAGCCAGAAGAGCAACTTCTCTTCCTCAAACCCCGCCAACTTCTCCGTGACCTTGTACCCGAGATCGGCTTCCAGAACACGCCGTTCGGCATCACGAAGAAACGCATCTTCACGGATGTGTCGCGGGAAGACACGTTCATTCACGTTCACGATATAGAGCGCGCGAAAAGGCAGGCCACGGGCCGTCATCGCATCGAGGACCTGCACGCCTCGATCCGACTGGCCCGCCATCGGGACCCGCGTCTCCTGCACGATGCGATGCAACATCGCCACCATCTCGTCGATGGGCACCGAATCCGGAAGTCTCGCCAGATCCGTGAGCGCGGCCACCACCTCGCTCAGATCAGGCTCGGACACCACGTCCTCCTTCTCTGCATCCGACAAGCGGCGGGACTGCGGCGCCAGCAGCGAGGACCAGAGGGTATCGAGATGGGTGAGATACTCGGCCCAGGTCGCCTCGTCCGGCAGCCCTGCCAAGGCCTCGTCCAGTTTCGCCAGACAGCCCAGCAACAGCCTAAGTTGGGAACCGGGAATGCTCGCCGGCTTCCCATCATCGTCGTCCGTATCCGAGACTCGACGCGACAGCGGCAGACCGTGAGCGCCGTAGGCCTCCAGGCGTCGCCACTCGTCGAGCCCGCGCGCAATCCCAGCGCGGCGGCTTGCGAGGTCCCACAGGTCGGGCTCAGGCTCCGGACCGTCCGGGCACAGGGCGCGCAAGTCTAGACAGGGAGCCGACAGTAACTCGATCACCAAATCACGGCGGTAGCGCTGCTGCTTCACGTCCAGCAAGAGGAGGGCCACCTGCACCAAGGGATAGGCCGCCAGCGGCCGCGACAAGGTGGTGACAAAGGGGATGTGCTGCTCCCGAAACACCCGCGGGATCACCGACTCGTACCCGGCCAGAGTCCGTCCGACGACCCCGATTTCGTGGAAGGCATAGCCCGATCCTTCCACCAAACGGAGGATGTCCTTTGCGACAAAGGTCACCTCGTCTTCGCGGCCAGCGGCATCCACCATTTGAACCGTCGCCGATGTCCGGGCAGGCCCGCCGGATCGTCCGTCGTCGTCCGGGTCCCGCTCAGTGGTCGCAAAGATGCGTTGGAGCGGTCTTTGACGCGAGAGACGATCAGGCCGGAGCGGCGCCTGCTGCCAGTCGGCAGGGTCATGGAGAAGCCCATGGAGATACCGCTCGAAGAAACGCTCGGCAAACCCGAACGCCGGATGCTTGCGCAACAAAGGGAAAAAAAGTGTCGTGGGATACCGGCGGGTCATCTCTCGAAACAGATCCAACTGGACTTGTGTCAGATCATAGAACCCGTAGTACGAGATGTCGGCCAGCGACTGCAGGAACGGCGAACGATCGAGATGATGGAAGGCCTCCACCGCGAGGTCATCGGGATCCCGGGCGGCACTGGAGGATGCGGCTGCACGAACGTCCGCGTAGAGCCGGATCAATCCGGCCGTGGCCGGAGGAGGCGGCGGCTCTCTGGCTTCCAACGCTTCGAGCACCACGTCGGGGTCGACCGCGGCATCTTTGAGATCCTTGCACGTGGCCCACAAGGCAGCCCAGGCGCCCGGCATCTCAGCCAAGGTGCGCCACGGAGACCCTGGCCCCGCCGCCGCCTGCTTCCGCAGGCTCAAATGGACCAGCTCACGGAAGAGCATCGAGGAGGAGAGCTCGGGCTCGTCCGGCATTCCGTCACAGCCGAGCAGCCGGCGCGTCAACTGATGGAAGGTCAGAATGTGAAGATTGAGCAATCCACGCCCCTGCTCGGCGCAGAGCAGCCACTGCAGACGGCGGCGCAACGCGGTGGACGGCACCACGATCGCCGACGGAGCCAGTGGAGCGGCCTGCTTGATGGTGTCGAGGTGATCAAGCAGCGCCTGTTCAAGATCGGGGTGAAAGGCGCCCGTGACGATGCGGAGCATGCTCCACCCTGAACCTCAACCTTACCCTTAACCTGTCTCAGGTCCCATGTTCTCCCCGTTACAGGGGACACAGCCCCAGTCTCCGTCGATGAAGGCCATGGCTTCGCCGCAGAGCGGACAGTCAGGCGGAGGTCCGGAATGGAGGGGAATCAGCGGAGGCAATTCAAAATCGTCGTCATCCATCGTTGAGCCTTTGGCCTCAGTGCTACGTCTGCCTCTGCAGTTTCAAATGGAGCGCCTTCTCGGCGCTCTGACGAGAGACTTGGGCACACCCAGGAACATAAGGCGCCCATACGCGCTCCTGCCTGCGTAGACTGACGCATCTTAGCACCCCCTCGAAAGACTCAGCAAGGCCGCAAACCCTCACTCGCCGAACTCTCACTCTTGCATGCCTTGGGAGCTTCCGCTATGGTGACTGGGTGTCTTGGCCAACCGTCCGTCCGTGGATCTTCGCCGGCCTCTCCGGCGTCCTGCTTCCCCTCTGCTTTCCTCACTTTGATCTGGCCTGGCTCGCCTGGGTGGCATTGGTGCCCCTTCACCTCGCACTGGCCGATCTTTCCCCGCGCCGGGCCCTCTACCTCGGCTGGGCGGCGGGCTTGGTGTCCTCCGTCGGCATCGTCTGGTGGGTCATTACGGCCATGCATCTCTTCGGCAAGATGCCGCTGGCGCCCAGCTTTGCCGTCATGTTGTTGCTGGCCGGCTATCTGGGGCTGTACGTCGGGCTCTATGCCGCAGGCGTGGTCCTTATTCAATCGTGGTACCGTCGTTGGCTTATCCTAGCGGCGCCCTGCCTCTGGGTCGCCCTCGAACTCCTTCGCACCTCCTTCTTATCCGGGTTTCCATGGGAACTGTTGGGCTATTCGCAATACCGATGGCTGACGGTGATTCAGGTCGCGGATGTGACGGCCGTCTATGGGATCTCGTTCGTGATCGTCATGGTGAATGTGGCGGTGGCCGAGATAACCCGTTGGGCCCTCGGTGTGTCACCCACCCCAGACCGAACGCCGGCTCCCCGCCTTCCCTGGGCCCCCGCGCTGGCGGCAGGGCTCGTGGTGGCCATTGTCCTCTGCTACGGCGCCGTCCGAATCGGCCAGGTGGCTGACGCGATGACGGGGCCCAGCCTGACCATCGGACTCGTCCAGGCCAACATCGACCAGGCGCATAAGTGGGATGCGGCCTATCGTCGCGAGACGCTGGATCGATACGAACGGCTGACAAAGCAGGCCGCCCCCGGCAGCGATCTGATCATCTGGCCGGAAGCCGCAACCCCCTTCCTCTTTGAGCAGGAGACGCCCTATCGCGCCGAAGTGAATGCCCTGGTGCAGAGCCAGGGCATTCCCCTCCTGTTCGGCAGTCCCGCCATCGGATTCTATGGAAACGGGAAACCCTACCTCCTCAACAGCGCGTACCTCCTTTCGGACGATGCCCGGATTGCCGGCCGATATGACAAGCAGCACCTGGTCCCCTTCGGCGAATACATTCCGCTCAAGTCGTCGGTCTTGTTCTTTCTCGACAAGTTGGTCGAAGGCATCGGCGATTTTGAAGCCGGCACGGAACCGACAATCCTGACCATCCCGCAGAAAGCGCCGCCGGCCGGCGGGACGGCGACGGAACAATCTCAGCCCGGAGCCACGGTCACGCCTACCGCCACGGCCCGCTTCGGCGTGGCCATCTGCTACGAAGTGATCTTCCCTGATCTGGTCCGCCGCTTTGTCGACCGTGGGGCCGACTTTATGGTGACCATCACGAACGACGCCTGGTTCGGCGAGTCGTCCGCCCCCTATCAGCACTTCGGCATGATGGTCTTCCGGGCCGTCGAAAACCGCACGGCCTTCGCGCGCGCGGCCAATACAGGGATTTCCGGCTTTGTCGACCGGGACGGCCGCATCCTCGAGGCCTCCCCGATCTTCGAGGAACGCACCCTCTCCCGCCGCCTGACTGTGGCCAAGCGCCCCACCTTCTACAGCAAGTATGGCGATGTCTTTGCGTACGGGTGTGCTATAATCGCCGCGTTTTTCACGGTCGCCGCGTGGCGGCGAGAAAGGAACTAGAGACGACCCATGCTGGATCACATTGTTGCGAGAATGAAAGCCATCGGCGAGCAGGTGACCGAACTTCGGGGGCATCTTTGACCTCTCCACCCTCACGGCTCAGCTCTACACGCTAGAACAACAGACCGCGCAACCAGACTTTTGGAACAACCGGCACGCGGCCGCCCGCGTCACCAGGCAGAAGGCGGCTGTGGAACGGGAGATCCAGGGGTGGTCGGTCATCGAACGCCGCCATGGCGATCTTTTGGCCATGCTCGAACTGGCCAAGGAGAGCGGCGATGCGGGGATCGAACGGGAGCTGGGGACCGAGCTCACGTCGTTCGAGGCGGCCGTCCATCAGCTTCGAGTGGAGTTGCTCCTCTGCGGCGAGCGGGACGGCCATAACGCCTTTCTCGCCATCCATCCGGGCGCGGGTGGGACGGAATCACAGGATTGGGCGCAGATGCTCCTGCGCATGTATACGCGCTGGGGCGAGCAGAAGGGCTACAAGATGCAGACGTTGGACCTGCAGGCCGGTGACGAGGCCGGCATTAAGAGCGCCACGATCTCCATGACCGGGCCCTATGCCTACGGCTATCTCAAAGCGGAGGCCGGCGTCCACCGGTTGGTGCGCATTTCCCCATTCGACGCCAACAAGCGGCGCCACACCTCCTTCGCGTCGGTATTCGTGTATCCGGAATTGGAAGAAGACGTGGAGGTGGCCATCGAGGACAAGGACCTCCGCATCGACACATTTCGATCAGGCGGCGCCGGCGGGCAAAACGTGAACAAAGTCGAAACCGCGATCCGCATCACGCACCTCCCGACCGGCCTCGTGGCCCAATGCCAGAATGAGCGGTCCCAACTGCAAAACCGAATGGGCGCCATGAAGATTCTCAAGGCGCGGCTGTTCGAGGTGGAACAGCAGAAGAAGGAAGCCGAGTTCAACGCGATTGTCGGCGAAAAGAAGGAGATCGCCTGGGGCAGCCAGATCCGGTCCTACGTCTTCCAGCCCTATCAAATGGTCAAAGACCACCGGACCAACTACGAAGTGGGCAACATCCAATCCGTCATGGACGGCGAACTCGACGAGTTCATCGAGGCGTATCTCAAAATGAAAATGACGAAGTGACAGGTGACGAGTGACGCATAGCAGCCAACCCAGGGCCTGTTCCGTCTTCAACTCGTCACGCGTCACGCGTCACGCGTCACCGCTTTATGGATGAACTGAACGATCAGCGACAGCAACGACTCAAGAAGCTCGACACCCTGCGTGAGCTGGGCGTCCAGCCCTACGGGACCAGGTTCGAGTTCAAGGACCGGGCGGGCGACCTCATGCGCCGGCACGGGCAGAAGGCCAAGGAGGTCCTCGAACAGGAGGCGATCGCCTGCACGCTGGCCGGCCGGATTGTCGGCCTCCGCCGGTTCGGGAAGGCCGCCTTTGCCGTCTTGCAGGACGGCGCCGATCGGCTCCAGATCTATCTCAAGAAGGACCGGCTCGGCGATCAGGCCTACCGCATTGCCGAAGACCTCGATCTCGGCGATTGGGTGGGCGTGAGCGGACGGCTCTTCCGGACCAAGACCAACGAATTCAGCGTCGAAGTCCAGACCCTCACCTTTCTCAGCAAGGCGCTCCGTCCCCTGCCCGAGAAGTGGCACGGGCTGACCGACGTGGAGACTCGCTACCGCCAGCGGTACGTGGACCTCATCGCCAACCCATCGATCCACGAGATCTTCGCCACCCGCAGCCGGATCATCGCAGGCATTCGAGCCTTCCTGATTGAGAAGGAGTTCATGGAAGTGGAAACGCCGATGATGCATCCGATTCCAGGCGGCGCCACGGCGCGCCCCTTCGTCACGCATCACCACGCGCTGAGCGCCGATCTCTATCTGCGCGTGGCGCCGGAGCTGTACCTCAAGCGGCTGATCGTCGGCGGCTTTCCTCGCGTCTTCGAAATCAACCGGAACTTCCGGAACGAGGGCATCTCCACGATCCACAATCCGGAATTCACCATGCTCGAGTTCTATCAGTCCTTCGCCGATTACCGGGACCTGATCGCGCTGACGGAAGAGATGCTCGCTCACCTCGCGACACAGATCCTGGGCAAGACCCAGCTCACCTACCAGGGCCAGGAGATTTCCCTGGCGCCCCCGTGGCGACGCTGGTCCTACTCTCAGGCGATTCTGGAAGTGAACACATTGGACCCGGTGGTCTTGAAAGATCGAACGGCTGCGCTCGCTGCGGCCCGGCAGCTCAAGCTGGACGTCAAGACCAAGGCCCCTCACGTCGACATTCTCAATACGATCTTTGACGAGACCGTCGAGCCGAATCTCATTCAGCCGACCTTCATCACCGATTACCCCACCGAGATCTCCCCGCTCGCACGACGCAAAGACACGGACCCTTCTCTCACCGATCGTTTCGAGCTATACATCGCCGGGCGCGAGATCGCCAACGCCTTTTCGGAGTTGAACGACCCGCTCGATCAGCGGCAGCGATTTGAAGCCCAGGCGGCCAAACGCGAAGCGGGGGACGAGGAAGCGCACTCTCTCGACGAGGACTTCATCCGCGCGCTGGAGTATGGGATGCCCCCCACGGCAGGGGAAGGGATCGGCATCGACCGGCTGGTGATGCTGTTCACCGATCAGGCGTCCATTCGCGACGTGATTCTTTTCCCCCAGCTACGGCCGGAGCGCTGAGCGTGCCTGCGCCCTACGAACTCTTCATCGGTTTCCGGTATCTGCGCGCCAAGCGCCGGCAGCGCACCATCTCGCTGAACACCTTCGTCTCCGTCGCGGGCATTACCCTGGGCGTCGCCGCGCTGATCGGCACGTTGGGCATCATGACCGGATTCAAGGAAGATTTGCAGGCCAAGATCCTGGGGACCACGGCGCACATCGTGGTGAACGACCGCACCAAAGACAATATGGCGGACTACGACACGGTGGTCGCCAAGGTCGAGCAGGTCC
>SWDL01000404.1 GCA_005116795.1 Nitrospira sp.
GGTGTCATAGGGGATGTCGTAGGACACGCCTGGTGGAAAATTCTTGGCCAGTTCATCCATCTTCTCGCGAGTGCGCCGGACCGTGTCCAACGCATTCGCCCCAGGCGAGAGGAATGTCAGGATGAAGGTCGTGGGCTTGCTGTTCCAGCGCCCCTCGAGCGCATAGGACTGGGCGCCCAGCTCGATGCGCGCCACGTCCTTGAGCCGCACGATCGAGCCGTCCGGCAACGCCCGGACGATGAGCTCCTCGAAGTCTTTCACGTCGGTGAGCCGCCCCTTCGTGATGATGGGAATGGTCAGCTCCGTCCCTTTGGGTGCGGGCTCCCGCCCGACTGTCCCGGCCGGGTAGTCTCGGTTTTGTTCCCGGATCGTAGCGGCGATGTCGTTCGGGGTCAGGCTCAGACGCGCCATGAGCAAGGGATTGAGGATGATCCGCATGCTGTAGTTTTGCTGTCCAAAGACCAGCGCGTCGCCGACCCCCCGGACGCGCTTCAACTCGTCCACGAGGCGGAGGATGGCGTAGTTCGAGAGAAACACGGCATCATGTCGGGGATCGGTCGACTTCAGCGCAATTACCGCGACAAGATCCGGGGAGATTTTCTTGACGCTGACGCCTTGCCGAATGACCTCCGACGGTAACTGCGGCTCAGCCAACTTTTCCCGATTCTGCGCCTGGACTTGCGCGATGTCCGGGTCGGTGCCGATCTCGAAGGTCAACTTGATGGTGACGTGCCCGTCGTTACTGCTGGTGGAATCGAAGTAGAGCAGGTTGTCGATGCCGGGGAGGGTGACCTCGATGGGACGCGCCACGGACTCCGCGGCGACCTCGGCGCTGGCGCCCGGATAGTCCGCGTCGATCTGCACGACCGGGGGGGTGATCTCCGGAAACTGAGCAACCGGCAGAAACTGCAAGGCCAGCAGGCCCATCACCACAATGATGATGGAGACCACCGAGGCCAGGATCGGCCGGTCGATGAAGACGTGCGCGGCCATGCGTCAGTCAGATTTGTGCGCGGGAAGGGAGGAGGCCGCGGCGGGAGCGGGCGCCCCCAACGGCACGGCTTTGACCGGGGCGCCGGGGCCGATCTTCATGTGCCCGTTCACCACCACCCGGTCTCCCGCCTTGAGGCCGCTGTCGATGAGCCACTGGTCCCCCTTCCAATCGGAGGCCACAACACTGCGCATGTCCACCTTCTCATCGGGCCCGACGACATACACAAACGGTCCGGTCGGACCTTGCAGCACGGCGCGCTGGGGAATCAGCAGCGCGTCGGTTTTCGAATCGCCGGTGAAGCGCACCTTGACGAACTGCCCAGGCAAGAGCAGGCGGTCCGGATTGGGAAAGGTCATGCGGACTTTCCGAGACCCGGTGTCGGTCTGCAAGCCGGGCTCCAGGAGGTCCATGACGCCCTCGTGCGCGTAAGTGCTGCCGTCGATGAGCGTGAGCACGTCGCGGAGCTGATAGACGCCGGGATGGGTGATTTTCTTCGACTCGATATCGCGGCGGCGCTTGAGGATGAAACTCTCCGGCACGTTCACCACGACAAACATGGGATCGACGCGATAGATGATCGTTAAAATATCCGTCTGTGCCGAGACGAGCCGTCCCTCGTAGTACCGGCTCCGCTCGATCAATCCGCTGATGGGCGCGTTGATCCGCGTGTTTTTCAAATCGAACTCCGACTTCATCAGCTCGGCCTTGGCACCTTGGAGCAAGGCCTTGGCGGCCAGTTCCTCGGCCACCGCGTCATCCAGGTCCTTCTGGCTGACCGCTTGCTCAGCCAGGAGGGGCGTGACTCGGGCCAGATGTTGTCTGGCTTGGACCAGGCGCGCGTTCGCTTCGGCGATCTTCGCCGTGGCGCTGCTCGCCGCGGCCTGGAAGGGGACCGGATCGATCTGATAGAGGCGGTCTCCCTGCTTCACCTCTCGCCCTTCCGGAAAGACCGCCTGCGTGATGATGCCGGTCACTTGGGGCCGAATCTCCACCGGGCGAGACGCTTCCGCTTCTCCGATGAATTCCGGCTCGTCCGGCACCGTTTGCGGAGCGACCGTCATGACTTCCACCTGGGCCACTGGTTGGGCCGGGGCGGACCCCGCCTCCTGCTTGCAGCCGATGAGCGCCAGCAGGCCCAGGCTCAGAGACACTGCGACCAGCCGTTGAGAAGACACCCGTATCATCGTGAATATTGTCGCTGATTGATCGCTAAAGCGAAAGGGGCTTGATGGGGGACACCACAGCGGCCGGATCGTTCCGCCAAATCGCTTCATCCGCGTCGACATAGAGCTCCACTTCGTTCCCATCGGGGTCATACAGGTACAGGCTCTGGCTCACCGTGTGATCGCTCATGCCGACGATGGTGACGCCGGCCTGCTCCACTTCCTTCTTGGCTGCGCGAAGCTCATCCAGACTGTCGCCGACCTTGATGCCGATATGATACAGCCCTCGGCGACGACCGGGTGGCGGCCCCGGCGCGTCACCGACCTGGATCAGCAACAGTTCGTGATGCGTGCGGCCTGATGTGAGGGCTGCGGCTGCACCGTTGAAGATCCGACCGACTTCTTTGAATCCCAACAGGTCCCGATAGAACGCCAACGACCGTTCGAGATCCTTCACATAGAACACGACGTGGCCAAGATAGTGGGCGTTCACTGGGAATGTCTCATCACACGACCGAGACCTCGTCAACCTTGCCCGTCCAATGAAGGATAGTCGATGTACCCCCTGGCGCCCCCGGAATAAAACGTCGCCTGGTCCGCCTTGGCCAATGGGGCCCCGCGCCGAAATCGTTCGGGCAGGTCCGGGTTGGCGATGAACATGCTCCCGAACACGATGGCGTCGGCCCGGCCATCATTCAGGAAGGCTTCGCCCTTGGCCTGATCGAATCCGCCTCCCGCCAGGTACGGCCCCTTGAAGAGGGGACGGAGCAGGGCGTGATAGTCCGTGGTCCCATAGGGGGAGACATGGAGATAGGCCAGCCCCATGTTCCCGATCGTCTTCACCACATAGGCATAGGTCTCTTCCGGAGTGTCGTCCGCGATATCGTTGAACGGCATCTCCGGTGAGAGGTTGATCCCGATGCGCTGTGCCCCCTTCACCGAGACCATGGCCTCCAGGACTTCAAGAATGAAGCGCGCCCGACGCCCCACCGATCCGCCGTACTCGTCCGTCCGGTGATTCGTGCCGGAGGACAAGAACTGCATCGGCAGATAGCCGGCGCCGCCATGGAGATCCACGCTATCGAACCCTGCTTCAAAGGCCCGCGCCGTGGCTTGCCGAAACTCGTTCACGATCGCAGGGATCTCTGAGCGTTCCAGGGCACGCGGCATCACATGCGCCTTCATCCCCTCGTCGGTATAGGTCCCGCCCTTCGGCTGGACCGCCGAGGGCGCCACCGGAATCGCGCCGTCGGGCAGAATGGACGGATGCGAGATCCGGCCGCAGTGCATCAATTGCATGGCGATTCGCCCACCCCGCCGGTGCACCGCATCGGTCACCGTCCGCCAGGCCCGCACGTGTTCATCCGAATAGATCCCCGGGGTGCGGACGTAGCCCATGCCCATCGCCGACGGCGCCGTTCCCTCGGTGATCATCAGCCCCGCCGAGGCGCGCTGCGCGTAGTAGGTCGAGGCCAGATCGGACGGCACGCCGCGGTCGTCTGCACGAGCCCGGGTCATGGGAGCCATCACCATCCGATTGTTGAGTTCCATGTCGCCGATCCGTAACCGATCGAACAAGCCCGCCATGTCGCTCCTCGGATAAGGGGTTATTGCTTACCCGTATCATAATAGAAGCGTTCATGCACGATCTTCCCTTTTTCCCACTTTGCGACGGCCACCTGTTCGAGATGCATAGGCTGGTCCCCCGTGGTGACGAAGTCCATGGCGCTTTCGTAGAAGGTGACGTTGTCGCCGACCCCCGTCGCCGTCACCGTGAATCCCTTCCATTCCTTGACGCCGCTCAGGAACTGTTTCTCCCGCTCGATGTTGGCCGCCAATCCCTTGGTCGGAGGATTCGCGTTCTCTTGCATGACCGCGTCCTTGTCATAAAACTCGTTCATGGCCTCGATGATCTTGCCTTGGCGGATATGCCCGATCAGATCATTGAGCCGTTGCTGCAAATTCGCCGTGCTCATCGTTTGTTCTCCTTTCGTCCCGTCTTCGCGAACGTCACGCCGGCCTTCTGGACTTCCTGATAGGGGAGCAGCCACACGAGCGATTCGTCGGACAGGTCGCCCACCTGGATGCGATTGCCCCAGGGATCGCGAAAGTCGCACCGGAAGTTCGGCTCCAGTTTCAACCCATACTTCTTGATGAGCTTTCTCCGGACTTCCTTGATCTGTGGCACGTCCCGCACCATGAGGCCGAAATGTTTGGTCCGATCCGGCTGGAGCGTCTCCACCTCAAAGATGGCCATGAACTGATGCTCGCCCAATTTACACCAGACGGCGCCTTCGCCGCCCCTCAGCATCTCCAACCCAAAGACATCGGCATAGAAGGCGGCCGCCTTCTTCGCATCGGTCACCTCAATGACGATATGGTTGCAGCCGTAGACTTGCACCGCCACGATTCACCTTCCTCCCTATATCGCCTCTCCTTGGCCTCAGCGAAGATGCCCCATCTTGCCGGCTCGATAGTCGTTCACGGCCTGAACCAATTCTGCCTGCGTGTTCATCACGAAGGGCCCATAGCGGGCAATTGGTTCCTCAATCGGACGGCCGGCCAGGACCAAAATCCGGCTGTCCTCCGACGCCTCGATCGTCACGTGCGAACCGCTCCGCCCGTAGACGATCAATTCCGCTTCTCCAGCCGCGTCCGGCCCGTTGCCCGAGGCGCGGCCCTGCATCACGAAGCTCGACGCGTTGTGACCTTCGGGCAAGTCGACGGATGCCGCCCCTCCGGCGCGGAGGTGGAGATCATACAGTTCGATCGGCGTCACGGTGCGTGCCGGTCCGTTTCGTCCCTGGAACGATCCCGCGATCACCCGGACCCGACCGAGCCCGCCTTCGAGCTCAATGGCCGGAATGGCGGTGTTGAGAATGGTCTGATAGCTCGGCGCCGACATCTTCGAGGTCTTGGGAAGGTTCACCCATAATTGAATGGCGTGAAGCGTTCCGCCGTTCTTTGCAAACTCCTTTTCGTGAAATTCCTCATGAACGATGCCGGATGCGGCAGTCATCCACTGCACATCACCCGGCCCGATCACGCCGGCATTGCCGGCAGAGTCGCGATGCGCCACCATCCCTGCATAGACGATGGTGACGGTTTCAAACCCGCGATGAGGATGTTCGCCCACGCCGCGCGGATGGGCGGTCGGCGTGAAGTACTGCGGCCCCGCATAGTCCAGCATGAGAAAGGGACTGACCTCACGGTCAAGCTCATTGCTGGGGAAGAGATTCCGCACGGGGAATCCGTCGCCGACCATGTGGGTCGACCCGGGCCGATAGATCCCGATCACGTCTTTCATCAGCGCAGTCCCTGTTGTCATGAAAGCCTTCCTTACACCATTCCTTGCAATGCGGCTGACAGGGTGATCGTGCCTCGGACGAGCTTATCGGGATATTCAAATCCAATGGCGCCCTTGGAGAAGGCGGTGTACATCTCCTCAAACAACGTTGCCGCTTCATCGGAAAATCCGAAGGACTTGAATGTCGGTACGACTGTGCTCAGCGGGGAAGGGTAGGCCGTTACCATCTTCCCCAGAATCCGAGCGAGTATCGTCGCCGCCTGGTCGGCACTGTACTCTTCCGGACCGGCCAATTCGACGATCTGCTCGCCTTTCCCTCCCGCCATCAAGCGCTCCGCGCCGATGCGGCCGATGTCCTTCGTGGCGATCATCGGGATCCTCGTGGACGGCTCAATGAACGTCGGCAAGGCTCCGCGACTTTTGACCATCTCAATCCCTGACGCCCAATTCTCCATGAAATAACAGGGACGGAGGACCGTCAGATTGGGAACGGCTTTTCCAAGAGCCTGTTCTCCATAACGGGCGGCCCTGATGGGCCCGGTTCCTTCTGGAATGTGACCGCCTACCGACGAAAGAAATACCACGTGCGCGATGCCGCTCTTCTTCACTGCGGCTGCCGCTCGATCCATGCGTGCGCGCTGGTCAGCCAGCCACGCCGACGCTCCATAGTTCGGCGGCACCAACAGGTACAGCCCCGTTGCGCCCTCGAAGGCCTTCGTCATCGCGGACAGATCATCGAGCGAGGCGACGGCGACCTCAGCCCCCTTCGCCTTCCATGGCGCACCCTTCTCGACCGAGCGCACGACGATACGCAGCGATTGTTTCCGGCTCAGCAACGTGTCGGCAACGGCAGATCCCGTATGGCCTGTGGCTCCCAGGACAACAAACATGATGGCATCTCCTCTCTCGAATAACGGTTAGAGCTTCTTCGCGATCCCGCGATCAGCCGACCACCGACCGGCTCCCGTGACGAGGAGCGCGACGGCGATGCCGATCACGAGCAGATGATACTCGTACCCTTCGCCCTGTTGCTTGCCGAACCAGTTCATGAAAAATCCGTGGGGCAGGTGCGTCGTCACGATGGCGCCCACCATGATGACCGCCAGACTCGCCGCGGTGAATCGGGTCAGAAGCCCCAGGAGCAGGGCCACGCTCCCAAAGGATTCTCCGATGATGACGAGGAACGCAATCAGCCAGGGGAGGTGCATCGTGTCCGTGAAGAATCCCAGCGTGCCGGAAAACCCGTACCCGCCATACCACCCCAACAGCTTTTGGGCGCCATGGGGAAACATCACGAGCCCCAACGTGAGGCGAAGAATCAGCCCCGTCCAACTGTCGTCCGTCTGAAACATGGCTTTCATCGCACCCCTCCCTGATGGCGTCATCTTGGTCGGACCGTCCCGGATCCTTGCGGGCGCCGGACTCCGCATCGCGAGTGTCCAGTATAATAGTTCTATCTAGGACTAAGTCAAGTGCCATCTCGATTTATCACGTACTCGGTCTGGGCGCGCCCATTTCCCCAGCGTTTGCACAGTGTTAGGATAGGGCCGCTCGATCCCGTGCCCGGCGAGACCCTCGATGGCAGACGGACCCTCTCAGAGGTGGAATCCAGAGTCCTACACGACACAGGTTCGCTTCGTGTCGGATCTCGGCCTGCCGGTGGTCGACCTGCTGGCCCCGCAGAAGGGCGAGCGGATTCTCGACCTGGGGTGCGGGGATGGCGTGCTCTCCGCGAAGATCGCCGGTTTCGGTTGTCGGGTTGTGGGGGTCGATTCCAGCCCTGAGATGGTGGGGAGCGCGCAAGCACGCGGCGTGGACGCCCGCGTGGCGGAGGGGGAGGCGCTACCGTTTACCCATGAGTTCGACGCCGTCTTCTCCAATGCGGCGCTACATTGGATGACCAATCCCGTCGGTGTCATCGCGAGCGTCTGGCGGGCGCTCAAGCCCGGCGGCCGTTTTGTAGGGGAGTTTGGCGGGCAGGGGAATATCGGGACCATCGTGGCAGCCCTGGAGTCTGCTTTGGTCCGACGCGGCTTGGGCGCTCCGCACCCCTGGTATTTCCCCCGCGCCGACGAGTACCGCGGCCTCCTGGAAGCTCAGGGATTTACGGTCCTGACGTTGTCGCT
This sequence comes from Nitrospira sp., assembly GCA_005116795.1. Lineage (GTDB taxonomy): Bacteria > Nitrospirota > Nitrospiria > Nitrospirales > Nitrospiraceae > RSF151. The sequence continues at coordinate 7,591 of SWDL01000404.1, forward strand.
TTTCGAGCGGCCTACGCCCCTGCCGAACGGCATGACTGCGTGGCTCGAGATCTTTTCCCAGCCCTTCCTTGCGGCCATTCCCGAGCCTGAGCGATCGGGGTTCCTGTCCGCGGTCACCGAGAGCCTGCGCCCCCGGCTCTGCGACGCCGCCGGCACCTGGACCGTCGACTACGTCCGCCTGCGCTTCTCAGCCGTGAAATCAGATTAGACGCCGGCGACAGGCCCCGCACCTCTTATCTTATCGCCCGCGTTTCATTGCCCGTTCCACCTCTCGGCCAGCCTCCCGTTCTTTGAGACTCTCCCGGCGATCGTGGTGCTTTTTGCCGCGGGCCAGGGCTAGCTCGACCTTGGCATGACCTCTCGGCGTGAAGTAGATGCGCAGCGGGACCAGCGTGAGCCCCTTCTGCTGCGTCTGCCCCATCAGCTTGTTGATTTCCTTCCGGTGGAGGAGCAACGTGCGGGGCCGCAGCGGATCGTGATTCATGATGTTCCCGTGGCTGTAGGGACTGATATGGCAATGGTGGAGGATCAGCTCGCCGCGAGCGTCCACGGCGGCATAGCTATCCTTGAGGTTCACGCGGCCGTCGCGGAGTGATTTGACTTCCGTCCCCTTGAGGATCATCCCCGCTTCGAACTTGTCTCCGATCTCATAATCGTGGAACGCCTTCCGATTTGTGGCGACCACT
>SWDL01000324.1 GCA_005116795.1 Nitrospira sp.
ACCGGGGCTATGACTCGGCCGGGGTCGCCGTGTTGAAGGGCCAGAAGATCGAGGTCCGGCGCAGTGTCGGGAAGCTGGCCAATCTGGAAAAATCGCTCAGCGAAAAGGGGCTCACCGGCGACACCGGCATCGGCCACACCCGCTGGGCGACGCACGGTAAACCGTCGGAAGTGAATGCGCACCCGCATCGGTCAGGGCCCTGCGTGCTCGTGCACAACGGCATCATTGAGAACTATCTTGCGCTTCGGCAGCAGCTCCAGAAGGACGGCTACAAGTTCGAATCGGAAACGGACACGGAAGTGGTGGCCCACCTCATCGGTAGTCATCTCAAGAAAGGGCTGCGCCTCGTGGAAGCGGTGCGCGCGGCGACCAGCGAAATTCATGGGAGCTACGCGATTGCCGCGCTCAGCGAAACGGAGCCCGACAAGATGGTGGTGGCCCGTTCCGGCTGCCCGCTCGTCATCGGCCAGCATAAAGGCGCTTCGTTCGTCGCCTCCGACGTCATGGCGATGCTGACGCATACCCGTGACGTGACGTATTTGGAGGAGGGCGACATCGCCGTCGTCACGAAGTCCAGCGTGGAAGTGATGTTGGCCGACGGCAAGCCGGTGACGAGGCCGGTGACCCAAGTCACCTGGGATGCGGACGCGGCTGAAAAAAGCGGCTATCCCCATTTCATGCTGAAGGAGATTCACGAGCAGCCGCAGACGATTCTGGACACCCTGCGCGGGCGCTATTCGTTCGAGACGGGCGAGGCCGATGTGCCCGACGTCACGATGACCCAGGCGCAGTTCGCCCGAGCGGGCAAGATCTGGATCGTGGCCTGCGGCACGTCCTGGCACGCGGGCCTCGTCGGGAAGTATCTCTTCGAAGAGATGGTTCGGGTGCCGGTGCAGGTGGACATCGGCTCGGAGTTCCGCTACCGGGACCCGCTCGTCGAGAAGGACGATTTGTTCATCACGATCTCCCAATCCGGCGAAACGGCCGACACCCTCGCGGCGGCGCGGGAAGCCAAGCGGCGGGGCGCCCGGGTGCTCTCCATCGTCAACGTGGTCGGCAGTACGTTGGCCCGGGAGTCCGATGACGTCCTGTATACGCACTGCGGCCCTGAAATCGGGGTCGCCTCCACCAAAGCCTTTACGGGTCAGCTCACGGCGCTGTATCTCCTGGCGCTGCATCTCGGACGGATGCGCAATACCATCTCGGCCGAGGAGGGCAAGGTGTGGCTCGATCGGTTGGTCATGCTGCCGGCTCTGGTGCGGCGCGTGTTAGGGCGGGAGGCCGAGCTGGTCTCTATGGCGAAACGGTATCACACCAAGCGGAACTTCCTCTATCTGGGGCGAGGGATCAATTATCCCATCGCGCTGGAAGGCGCCTTGAAGCTCAAGGAGATCTCCTATATTCACGCGGAAGGCTACGCAGCCGGCGAGATGAAGCATGGGCCGATCGCGCTGATCGATAAGGACATGCCCGTCGTCGTGCTGGCGCCGAGGGATCGGTTGTATGAGAAGACCGTCAGCAACCGGCGATGAACGAGGAACTTGTCGCGTTCGTCACGGAAGGCGAACGAGAGCTGGGGAGGGCGGCTGACTCGGTCTTCACCGTGCCGGATGTGCCGGCGGTCCTGACCCCGATCCTCTTTACGGTGGCCTTGCAGTTGCTGGCCTACCATGTGGCCGTGCTGCGCGGCTGCGACGTGGATCAGCCCAGGAACCTGGCGAAGAGCGTCACGGTCGAATAGCTCGCCTCCTCCCGTCTATCGCCTAAGAGCCTGTTGTGCGACAGGCTCCTAAAGGCCTGAAATGCTGTGGGTCTCACGTTCGCGTGAGACCCGAGACCTTTTGACTTTTGGACTCCTGACTTTTAGACTACCCCCGACATGGCGCTGTCCCGGACAGAAGTCGAACAGGTGGCCCGGCTGGCCCGGCTGGATATCTCCGAAACCGAGAAGGAGATGTTTGCAAACCAACTGAGCTCCATTCTATCCTATGTGGAGCACCTGAAGACCCTGGACACGACAGGGATCGAACCGACGGCGACGGTGTTGGACCAGGTGACCGCGTGTCGAGACGATGTCGTCCGACCCTCGTTGCCGGTCGACCGGGCGATGGCGAATGCGCCTGAGCCGGATGAAGGGTTCTTTGGCGTGCCGAAAATTATCAACGAAGCTAAGTGACGGGTGACAAGGTGCTGGAAGGCTGGATGGTGTGTGTCGCGTCACGTGTCATGTGTCACGGGGGTAAGAGATGTTCCGACAAATGCTGCGTTCCAAGATCCACCGCGCGACCGTGACGGAGGCCTGTCTGGAGTATGAGGGAAGCCTCACCGTGGACGAAGATCTCCTCGAGGCGGTCGGCATTCTGCCCTACGAGGCGATCGTCATCTCGAACCTCAATAACGGCGAGCGATTCACCACCTATGCGATGGCCGGCAAACGCGGGAGCGGGGAGATTGTGCTGAACGGGCCCACCGCGCGAAAGGGCGCCGTCGGCGATCAGGTCATTATCTTTTGTTACGAGTATTATGGCGAGGAGGAGATCAAGCGGCACGTCCCCAAGATCATCCGAGTGGATGACAAGAACCGCATCGCCAACAGGTGACGAGTGACAGGTGGTGCGTGACGGGTGAGGAAGCAGGTTCGTTCCTCTTCTCGCGTCACTCGTCCCTGAGCACGCGTCACGGCGTCACCCATGTCCCTCCATACGCTGACCCTTCACGAACTGCAACAGAAGTTTACCGCCGGTGAGGTGTCCGCTGCGGAGATCGTGCGGGCGTACTTCCTGCGCATCAATCAAGTCGAGCCCCACGTGCGCGCCTACGTGACGACCCTCAGGGAGTCGGCCGCGGCGGACGCCGAGGCGCTGGATGAGAAGCTGAAGTCGTGGCGGAAGCCCGCTCCCCTGATGGCCATGCCTCTGGCCGTCAAGGACAACATCTGTACGGATCAGGTGCGGACGAGTTGCTCATCCCGGATGCTGGAGCAGTTCGTGCCGCCCTATGATGCGACCGTCATGGCGAAGCTGCGCGCCGACGGGGCCCTGCTGCTCGGCAAGACGAATCTCGACGAGTTTGCGATGGGCTCTTCGACCGAAAATTCCGCCTTTGGTCCCAGCCGCAACCCCTGGAATCTCGCGCATGTGCCGGGAGGGTCCAGCGGGGGATCTGCGGCGGCGGTGGCGGCCGATGAATGTGCCGCAGCCCTGGGGTCCGACACAGGGGGCTCCATCAGGCAGCCGGCGGCCTTTTGCGGCGTGGTCGG
>SWDL01000325.1 GCA_005116795.1 Nitrospira sp.
GACCGGGATCAACCCGTTCCAGAGCAATGCCTGGGCCGTGGCCGCGAACGTGAAGGAAGGGACAATGACTTCGGACCCGGGCCGGAGGCCCAAGGCCTGCGGGATCAGCATAAGTCCGGCGGTGCACGAGGACAACGCCACCGCATGGCGCGCGCCCGTTTTTCGGCAGGCCTCTTCTTCCAGCGCCCGCACCATGGGGCCGATGGTCACTGTGCCGGATTCCCATCCGTCGTGTAGCATATTTGACACTTCCGCAAGCGAAGACAGGGTCGGCTTGATAATCGGGAGCACAGTCATGGCAAACTCCTTCCTAGTGATCTCACACACCTCTCCGCATTAGCAGACGCGTTCGCCTACTCCAGGAGGATGGTGATGATTCGACGGGTTGTTAGCTCAGATTGCCGGAGAGACGGGCTGGACCATTCGATGAGGGTCTGGCTCGGCGAAGTGAGGGTCTGGCCCGGCGAAAGTGATGGGGCACCTTGACGCTATGCCATCCGCCGGGGTCTGTTCCAGGGCTCTTGTCGTGAACGCCTTCAGCCGTATTCATTTTCAGGGAGATGCCCCGCTATTCCACGATGAAATAGCTTTGGTAGTTCGAAATAGGGTCACGGCATATTCTGTACTTCGATAGTCCCCACAGTTCTTTGAGTGCCACAGTTTCACCTGGAAGCTCTGCAAGCATCAATTCGTCAAATCCGATGACGCTCCCTTTTGTCAAGTGTCCTTTGATTTTCTCCAAACAGAACTTCGTTGGTTCGTACAAGTCCATGTCAAAGTACGCGAGTGCAATGATGGTTTCCGGATGGCTGTCGAGATACACCGACAGGGTATTCTGCACATCCCCCTTGACTAATTCGAATTTCTTGAGATGGGCGCGCGGGGCCAGTTGCTCGTGAGTGGTCAGCAGATCTTCCAAATAGGATTCATAATTTCGAGTTACGGATAATGCTCCAACTTGGCACCCCTGATCGGTTCCATCTTGCGTGGCGATACTGGGAAATCCTTCAAACGTGTCAAATCCTACGATTTTCCGAGAAAAATTGTGTGGCTCATACATAGTGCGGAACGTGGAAAACAGAGCCAAATTCTGACCCCATCTCACTCCAAACTCCACGACAATGCCGTGAGTATGCACAATCTTCGCATAGAGATTGTGCATAAAGAGAATTCGACTCATAGATGCCCTATTCAAGAAGAGACCTAAATTCGCAAGACTTTCCTTCGGTGGCACAGGCGATTGATGATGCAATTCAACAAGGCGCTTGTAAGCCCTCACCTCCTGCTCAGAGGACAGTGGTTCCATTGTGATGAGATCTTTGGTTGAGTTAGCGCTCATTATGTCTCCTTGAGGCGATCGTTACCGGCATGCTGAACAGCGACATTGAAGAAGGATCATGGCATCGCGCTCAACAAGACGGTGTGCCATGTTGCCTGATGGAAAACAGCACAGTGGTGGACAGACAGGCTGAGAGATCCGAGACTTACCGGCGGTAGGGCGGGAAAAACTCCGCTCTCGTGGAATCCACACCTGGGGATCTTACCTTCGCGCCCTGGTTGAGCATGCGGTACTTTTCCTCGTCAAGAATCATCTGAAAGGTAAAAAATCGTTTGCGGTACCTCGAGAATCCTGATTTAAAGTGCAGCAGCGAGTCGTGAGCGCTCCCCACGCCTCCTCCCAAATGGAACACCTTGTTCGACCTCGTGCGCGCCCTCGTGCGCGCCCATTTGCCCATAAAATAATGCAAGAGCTTTGAAGGGGCGAGAGGGAGATATTCGCCGGCTGTCCCGCCGAGGTGATATTGGACGATCCCCTGCGTCTCAACGAACAATCCCGCAGAGGCGACTTCGCCGGCCGGTGAGACCACACAGCACAGGTGCAGATGATCCCCCAGCGAGGATTTGAGATCCTGAAAGTATTCCTGGGAAAACATATAGGACATCCCGGCTCCTAGGCGTCGCATCGTCATGTGATAAATAGCCGTGAAGTCCTTGAGCCGATTCCATTCATCAAGATTCACGGTGAAGCCTGACATGATGAGTCGCTTAATATTCCTCTTGTGATTAGTTGAAGTCTGAGCCCAGATTTCCTCCTCCGGCTCAGTCAGATTGATGTAGACGGTCTCGCCGTGGGCCATGACTCGCCCGAATTTGCCCAGCACGTCATGATTCAGGGCCAGAAATGGGTGCAAGCGGAAGAAGGCGGTCACAATTCCCAACTCGCGCGCCGCATGACAGATTGACTCAAGAAACACTTCCAATGATTCTTCTGCGGGGGCCAGCAACGGGGTGGAATACCCATACGGGGACACACAATCGTACCATCCTGCCGGAGCTCCGAGCACATCGGGCACATTCTGAATCAAGACCGGAGCCAGGAATTGCGATGCCCCATTTTCTGCATAGAACGCCGCCGGATTCCCTCCCTCATATTTTCCACAGAGCTCCACATACTCGGGCCGATGATAGAAATCGTGCGGATGACGACTCAAGAAGTCAGTCCACCTCCCATCTTTCGGATCAATACATTTCGCAATCATGAGAGCCAACTCATGCAGAGCAACCGTTCTCTCTCCTTCCTGAGAGAGGCCTCACCTTCTAGTTCTTCTCCAGGACGACGTCTTTAATGAACTCGAGACCCGAGACGCTGCCCCGAACGGGGTTGTAATAGAATCCGAACCACTCCAAATTCGGCAATCCCCCAATGACTGCCGGGCATTGCTCGAATTGATTCCACGCAAGATTCAACTTCTTGAGCTTCTTTAAGTTCCCAAACGAAGGCGGCAAGGTCGCCAGGTCGTTTTGATACAGTGTCATTTCCTCGAGATTGCCCAGATTGCCAATGTTCTCCGGCAATGCCTTCAGTTTGTTCTGATGAAGTCTGGTTCCCTTCAGTTTTTTCAATTCGCCCAACGCCTCGGGAAGCTCTTGCAAGCGATTACACGCC
>SWDL01000326.1 GCA_005116795.1 Nitrospira sp.
GAATCTGAATGGCGGGCAGGGCTCCGCTGCGATACTGGGCCGGTCAGCGCCCGTTCACACTTGAGCAACTCGGCCTGGTCCCATTCCTCCAGATCGGGGAGGGACTCATCGATCGGGAGGATCTCGCTCGACGTGCCATGTCCGGGGTCCATGGCCGCAAAGATATTGGTCTGGCCGCTGGAGGCGGACCGTTGCGCCAACACCGCCTGTTCGACGGCGCGGTCGAGCACCGCCGCCAATTGCGAGCGCTTCGCTCCCGTGGAATCGAAGGCGCCGGCCTGGATGAGGCCTTCGAGGACCCGCTTGTTGACCTTTTGCAGATCGATCCGGTGGCAGAGGTCGAAGAATGACCGGAACCGTCCGCCGTCATGACGACGGGCCAGGATGGATTCGACCGCGCCTTCCCCGACGTTCTTGATAGCCGCGAGGCCGAAGCGAATATGGGCCTCGACGACCGTGAAGGTCTTGGCGCTCTCGTTCAGGTCGGGCGGCAGCACGCGAATGCCCATCTCCCGACATTCGGTGAGGTAGCCGACCAGCTTGTCCGTGTTGCCCATTTCACTGGTCAACAGGGCCGCCATAAATTCGGTCGGATGATTCGCCTTCAGATAGGCCGTCTGGTAGGTGACGACGGCGTAGGCGGCGGCGTGGGACTTGTTGAAACCGTACCCGGCGAACTTCTGGATCAGTTCATAGAGCTTCTCTGCCTGCTTCTCAGGCAGTTTCTTCTCTTTGGCTCCCTCCAGAAACTTGACCCGGAGTTTTTCCATCTCCTCCGGCTTCTTCTTGCCCATGGCGCGTCGGAGAATGTCGGCCTGCCCCAACGAGAAGCCCGCCACCACATTGGTGATGGCCATGACCTGCTCCTGATAGACAATGACGCCATAGGTGTCCTTCAGGATCGGTTCGAGGGCCGGTGTCTCATAGGCGATGGGGACCTTGCCCTGCTTGCGCTTGATGAAGTCCGGGATCAGGTCCATGGGGCCGGGCCGGTAGAGCGCGATAATGGCGATGATGTCCTCGAACCGGTCGGGGCGCAGGCCGATTAACAGATCGCGCATGCCGGTGCTCTCCAACTGGAAGAGCCCGGTGGTCTTGCCTGAGGCGAGCAGCGCGAAGGTGGCCGGATCGTCGAACGCCATGCCCTCGATGTGGAGCAGTGAATCGACGGCGCGCCCCTGGTTGATCAAGGTCACGGCGTGGTGAATCATCGTGAGGGTCTTCAGTCCGAGGAAGTCGAACTTCACCAGGCCGATCTTCTCCACGTCGCCCATGGAGTACTGGGTCACGATTTCGTCGTTGGTGCCCTTGTAGAGCGGGACGTGTTCGGTCAGCGGGAGGTCTGAAATCACCACGCCCGCCGCGTGGGTTGAAGCGTGACGGGCCAGGCCCTCAAGCGATTGCGCGATGCCCATCAATTCCCGGACCTTGGGATCGGTGTCGACGAGCTCCTTGAGCTTGGGCTCCTGGTCGAGCGCCTTGTCCAGCGTCATCTTCAGGTCGTCGGGCACCAGCTTGGCGATCCGGTCGACGTCGGCATAGGGCATCTCCAGCACGCGGCCGACGTCCCGGATGGCGGCCTTGGCTTTCATCGTGCCAAACGTAATGATCTGGGCGACGTGGTCGGAGCCGTACTTGTCAACGACGTAGCTGATAACCTCCCCGCGACGGTCCATGCAGAAATCCATGTCGATATCGGGGAGCGAGATGCGCTCGGGGTTCAGGAAGCGCTCGAACAGCAGGCTGTACACGAGGGGATCGAGATCGGTGATCCGCAAGGCGTAGGCCACCAGGCTGCCGGCCGCAGAGCCCCGGCCGGGACCGACCGGAATCCCGCGCGACCGGGCAAACTTGATGATATCCCAGACGATCAGAAAATACCCCGCGAAGCCCATGGACGAGATGATCGTCAGCTCTTCCCGCAGACGGAGATCATAGGCCAGGGCCGGGGTCTGACTGGGGCGTTCCTTGAGGCGGGCCGCAAGCCCCTCCAGCGCCAGGTGCTCCAGGTAGCTTTCGCGGGTGTAGCCCTCCGGGACTTTGTACTGGGGCAGATGGGTCTTGTTGAGCGCCAGTTCCAGCTCGCACCGGTCGGCGATCCGGCAGGTGTTGGCCACGGCGCCGGGAAACTCCACAAAGGCCGCGGCGAGTTCTTCCGTGGACTTCACGTAGAGTTGGTCCGTGTCGAACTTCATGCGGTTCGGCTCGTTGATGGTCTTGCCGGTCTGCAGGCAGAGCAGCAGGTCATGCGGCCGTGAATCCTCTTTTTTGAGGTAGTGGCAGTCGTTGGTGCCGGCGAGCGGAACGTCTAACTTCTTATGGAGCTCGATGAGCCCAGTATTGGCCACCCGCTGGTGGTCCAGGCCGTTCGCTTGGACCTCGAGATAGAAGTGATCCTTGCCGAAAATCTCCTGAAACTCCCCGGCGACTTGTTGTGCCCCTTCCATATCTTTC
>SWDL01000327.1 GCA_005116795.1 Nitrospira sp.
GTTGAGCCACGTTCGAATCGAGCGGCGGCCAGCGCATCGAGCACCCGCGCGACGGACCGCAAGGTCTTGTGCCGTTCACCGTCCGGAAGGGTCACCAGCACCGTCCGGAATCCCGCGCCTTTCAGCGAACGCAGGACTGTGGCTCCATACAGCCGACCCACCACGGGATTGGTGACCACCGCAGCCTTCCCGGAGAGGCCGACGGACGTGAGCCGTTCGCCCACCTCCGCCAAGGCCCCACGTTTGATCACAATGTCGTAGGCCCGATCGCCTAAACCGACCGTCACGCGACGCTCTGTTGATGGTGCGGTGTGCGGGGTCATGGCCGGTCACGGACTCACACCAGGCGTGGGCCGAAGGCGGGCAACGGCTTCGACTGCCGTTGCCGGCTCCGCCCGCGGGAGTCTCAGAAAAATCGAGGGATCGTAGCACAGGGAGGGAGAACTTAAAAGGACTTCACGTAGTCCTGGTAGGCATCGAAGTTTCGCTTCATCTCGTCGAGCGTATCGCCGCCGAACTTCTCGATCATCGCATTGCCGATCTCGAAGGCGATCACGGCTTCACCGACGACGCCGGCGGCCGGGACTGTGCAGATATCGGAGCGTTCCACGGTCGCCTCAACGGCCTCTTTGGTGTCGATGTCGACGCTCTTCTTCGGACTATAGAGCGTCGAGATCGGCTTCATGGCGACTCGCACGACGATCGGCTGACCATTGGTGATGCCGCCTTCCAGCCCCCCGGCACGATTGGTCTTGCGGACGAATTCCCGCCGGGTCTGGTCGTAGTAGATGTCGTCATGGACTTCCGAGCCGAACCGCCGGGCGGCTTCGAATCCCATCCCGATTTCCACGCCCTTCATGGCTTGGATGCTCATGGCCGCCATGCCGAGCCGAGTGCTCAAGCGCCGGTCCCACTGCGCGTAGCTGCCGAGTCCGATCGGAGGATTGGTCACCACGACCTCGAAGACTCCTCCCAGCGTATCCCCCTTGTGTTTCGCCGCTCGGATGAGCTCGATCATAGCGGCGCCTGCGGTCTCATCGGGACACCGCACGTCCGACCCTTCGGCCCGTTCATAGGCATCGAGCGGGTCCTGCGGAGCCGTGGCCGTCACCGTCCCGATCTCCATGGTATAACTCACGACCCGCATGCCGAACGGCGACAAGAGCGCCTTCGCCACGCCGCCGATCGCCACTCGAATCGCCGTTTCCCGCGCACTCGCTTTTTCGAGCACGTTGCGCAAGTCCCGATGGCCGTACTTGATCGCCCCCACCAGATCCGCATGTCCCGGTCGAGGTCGCGTGACCACCTTCTCGACCGAGGCCGGTCCCGGCTCGGCCGCCATGACCTCTTTCCAATTCTCCCAGTCCTTGTTGGCGATCAGGAGTCCGATCGGATTGCCGAGCGTCTTGCCCTTTCGCACCCCGCAGGCGAACTCCACCCGATCCTGCTCGATGCGCATGCGCCCGCCACGGCCATAGCCCTTCTGTCTGCGGGCCAGATCCTGATTGACCATCTCCGCGGTCAATGGCAGACCGGCAGGCACCCCTTCCAGCACCGCCAGGAGGCACTTTCCGTGGGATTCGCCGCCGTTGAGGTAGCGCAACATGGGACTTAGAGTACCCCGGCGCGAGCGTCTATTGCAACGGGATGAGAGAGAGGAGGGATGCCCACGCCGGTCCGTCGGCAGACCGGTGCGGGGGGGGACGGACGAGCGCTCCTCGCGTCTTACGTTTTAATGATCGTCGGCGTGAGGAAGATGAGCAACTCCTGCTTATTGATGGTCTCGGTCTTGCTCTTAAAGAACCATCCGATGACCGGAATCCGCGAGAACCATGGCACGCCCTGCGAGAAGTTGGTCTGGTTATCGACGAAGATTCCGCCGATGACCATCGTCTCACCGTCCCGCACCAGAACCTGCGTCGTCGCCTCGCGCTTGTCGATGCTGGGACCGGCCGGGTTGCTGCGCGTGCCGACCGCATTCCGTGTCGCCCGGACTCTCAGAAGAATCTGTTTCGCGGTTTCTTTTGGATCACGCGAGGTGATCTGAGGGGTGACTTGCAGCGTCAGGTTGGCATCCACAAACGTGGTCTGCGTTCCCTGCAAGGAGATCGTCTGGAAGGGAATCGACTCGCCCTGCTCGATCCGCGCCTCACGTTTATCCAGGGTAATGATCTTCGGCGCCGCGATGACTTTGGCCAGGTTGAGCAACTCACCGGCCGAGAGGCGAAGATCCAGCACATCGGCCCCCAAGGTGCCGAACGTCATGCCGACCGCCGGCACCGCGCTGAGACCGGTGACCGTGGCCGGCAGATTCACCAGGAACTGGGAGGTTTGCGCGCCGAAGGCATCTTGGATCACAGTGGAGCCGCCGCCGCCCTGTCCGCGCAAGTTGACCACTTTGCCGTTGGCGAGGGTGTTCAAATTGGCATAGCCCCACTGGATCCCCAACGAACGAATGTACGTGGTATCGGCCTGCACAATCCGCGATTCGATCTGCACCTGGGGGACCTCGAGGTCCAACCCCTCCACCAGCTTCCTGAAGATGGCGACGTTACTCGGCGTATCTCGAATCACGAGCAGGTTGCTGCCGGCGCTGACGTTCAACTGCCCGCGTGGAGTCAAGTAGGGTCGCAAGGTGCCCTGGACTTCCTGCGCCTGAAGATTTCGAATGTAGATGACTTCGGTCACAAGATCCTCGGCCTTCGACTTTGATTCCTTGGCCTTGGCCTCTTCGTCCTGCTGACGGGACAGATTCGACAGGGAATCAATCCAGACGATATTGCCTTCGCGGATCATGCCGAGATTGTTCATCTTGAGGAGCATGTCGAGCGCCTGGTCCCACGGCACCCCGACGAGTTTCATCGTGACCTTGGATTTCACATTTTCGCCGACCACGATGTTGAAACCGCTGACCTCCGCAATGAGGCGCAGGACATTGCTGATATCGGCCTGTTGGAAATCCATCGAGATCCGGCGCCCGACATACCGGCGCTGACCGAGTTCCTCGGTGGGTTCGGTCTGCGCAGGCGTCTTCTCGTCCGGCGCCATTTGCGCCAACCGAGGTTGATCCGGTCTCCCGGCCACGGCGTCGTGCAACGCAGCAGGAACCGCGACTCCCTGGTTGGGGAGACGATCACCGGAGAGTGATCGTGGCACGGTTGTCTCCCGGTCCTGCTCCTTCCGTGAGGCCGAGTGGCGCACCGCGGACGCGTCGACCGTGATCAGGCGTCCTGCAGGAGCTCCAGCGTCCGTCCGCTCGTCGACCAATTGCACCGCCAATTGAGACGGGCTCGGGGTCAGCGTGTAGCGCACCGGCTTGGACAGATCGAAAACCAGCCGCACCTTGTCCGCATGCCGGCCGACACGAATCTGCTTCAAGAGCTCGTGCTCCACCGGCATCGCGCGGGCGCCGAATGCCGTGCCGACGTCATGGAGGTCCAACACCAGACGCTGGCGATCCATCTGCGTCACGTCATAGCGGAACCCCCCATCTCCGCGCAGGACGACGGTCACGTTCTGATCACCCCGCTGCACATCCACCTTGTTCAGCATGGTGGCCGGCGTGAGCCCCGCAGAGGGAATCGGATGATCGGCTTCCGCCTCCGCGAGGACACGATCCCCCTGATCGGTCGCCGAGAGACGAGTCCCGGTGTCTGAAATCGCCGCGGAGGCCGGCGCCTGGACCAGGCCCCAGGAAGTCAGGGCCAGCCAGAGCAGGCCGGTTCGAAGCCTTGCCGGTGAGGTCTGTAGGATGTTCATTCTTGGCTCTCTTTCGGGTGGAGACGCATGACGATCTCACGGGTCTGTTTGTTTCCGTAGACGTCCGTCAGACGCTCATGAATCACGATGGCCGAGGTGGTAATCGAATCCGCCACCCCGCTGTTCGATCCCAACCTCGTCCCGGGACGGACGGTATATCCTTTCCCATCACTCGTCTGGACCATCGCGGTATATCCAAACCCGCCCCAGATGATTCCGATGAGACTGAGCTCGGAGAGGGAGACCCGTTGGAGCGGAGGGAGATTGCGGAGATCTTCCTTGGGCTCCCCACCCCTCGGGAGCATGACGGCGAAGGGATCGCGGCGCCCTCCCGGGGCATAGGAATACCCATTCGCGAACGGAAGACTCGGCGCGGGACCGGAGGACAGGGCTGAGGCGGGAAAACCTCCTGAAATCTGGTTCGGCGGTGCGGACGAATCCGGCGCCTGTGCGCGAACCACGCCATGCGCCGACGTGGCGCCCCCCGTTCCTGCAGGAGGAGCAGACATCTCTGCCGCCGCCTGCCGGCTCCCCATCACCCACGCGACACTCAACAGGCCGGCCAGAATGAGACTTCCGTATGCCTGCACTCGCAGCCCTCTCTTACTTGGTCGCCGTCGCGGCCACATTCGCCTTTGCCTCTTGGGGGGCCACAAATGCCGTCAGTTCGAATGCCGTCTGGATCATGACCCGTCCCTGGTCGATCCGCGGCGCCCCCATCTTCAGATCCGACACATTGATGATTCGGGGAAATTTGTTGATGCGATCGAAGAAGAGACCGGCGGTGTGGTACCCGCCCGCCACCTCCACACTCACCGGCATGCGCACAAAGAGCTTGGAGGGATCCTCGCTCTGGGCGCCGGGCTTCCACAACTTCACATCAAGACCGAGTCGCACCCCCAGATCCGAAATCTGCTTCAACAGCATGACCGCCTCTTCTTCGGGCGGAAGCTGCTCTTTTTTCTTGGCCAACTCGATCTCGAGCTGCTTGTTGGCAGCGATCAATTCGTCCAAATGCTGGACTTTGATGCTGAGCGTCTGAATTTCGGCATCGAGCTTTCCGATGCTCTCCTGGAGCACCACCAGCACCTCTTGTTTCGGTTCCACTATATAGAGATAGAACGCCGTGGCCAGTCCCCCGACCACGACGATCAGCAGGGCCACCTTCTGAAACAACGGCACCGTATTCAGAAACTCGAGGTCGATCTTCGGAAGTTCCACGGTTACGCCTTCAAGAGAAAATTCACCCGAAATTGGTAGACGTTGAGCTTGCCTTCCGTGCCCGATCGGGTTTCGATCAATCGGATATTGGTGAAATACTCCGTGTGGCGCAGATTGTTGACGAACTCCACCACGTCGTCGTTCGTCCAGGCTCGACCCTCGACTTCCACTTCCTGACCTTTGACGTTCAGGCGGACGAGCCAGAGCCGGAGCGGGTCGAGACTCTGGCTGACGTAGTCCAAGATTCGGACGGGCCCGGAGCGGGAAAGCTGCAGTTGCTCGATAATGCGGTTCTTGTCTTCCAGCAGCTTCTTCCTGGCCTCGAAGTCCTGGACCTGCTTGACCTTGTCCTTGAGCAGCGCGAGCTGCTTGTCCTTCTCCTGCTTCTCGAACTGACGTGATTCGATGTCACGGTCCAGCGACCAGGAAAAGTACAGACAGATGCCGAGCGTGAGCACGAGGACGCCCAGGCCGACAGAGACTTCTGTGCGGAGATTCTGTTGCTTCTGGACGGCCTTTGCCCGAGGCCCTGGGAGGAGATTGATGCGAATCATCGGTCGCCGATTGTTCGAAACGCCAAGCCCACCCCCACCGCCGCTTCAGGGGCCAGATCGGCCAGCTGCTCCGGATCCAGATCACAGGACGCGGTATCAATTTGGTTGAAGGGGTTCACCAGTTCGACTTCGACCCCCATTCGTTCGTGCAGTCGATCCGTGAGCCCCGTGACCTTCCCACACCCGCCACAGAGCGCGATTTTCTGGATATCCCCTTCCACCGCCGTCGTCTTTAAGTAGTCGATGGACCGCGCAATCTCCGACGCCACCTCCGCATTGATATCGTCGACGACGGTGGAGACACCCTCTTTGTCCATCTCCTCTTCAAATTCGCCCCGCTTGGCCCTCTCCGCCTGTTCGTGTGTCAGGAGGAGCTGCCGCTGCAACGCCTCGTTGTACCGATTTCCACCGAGGGAGATGTCCCGCGTAAACATGGAGGTCCCACCCTTCATGATATTCACGGTCATGACGCTGGCCCCGATATTCACCAACGCGACGATTTCGTCGGCAAGGATGGGATAGTTGATCCCATACATGTTCTCGATGGCAAACGCGTCCAC
>SWDL01000328.1 GCA_005116795.1 Nitrospira sp.
GGTACTGAGTACCCTGGTGCCGTGAGCGCATCCCGAGACCGCCCCCGCCGTGAGCATCTCGGAAGAGCGGTAGGACTCTACGTAGTACCCTCCTTCCAACGGCAGCGGTTTCAAGCCCAATAGTTTCTTCAGTCGTTCCGCAACCTGACTCTGCCGCCCGGCGGGGCGTCGGTTCTCCCTCCTCTTCTTGCCGACTCTTACACCTTTCACGCTTCACGCCTCACGTTTCAGTACGGCATCTCCTCGTCATCCAGACCGAAGTGATGCCCGATTTCATGGACGACGGTGTCCCGGACTTCCTGAATGACGTCTTCCGACGTGGTACAGAGACGCAGGATGGGCCGCCGGTAAATGGCGATCCTCGCAGGCAGGTTTCCGCCGGCGTCAAAGAACGACTCGGTCCCTCTGGCTTGTCCCTGATAGAGGCCCAGGAGGTCATCTTCCGAATCGACCTCGACTTCGTCCAGGACCTCACGCGACGGCGAGTCTTCGACGACCACCGCGACGTTCTCCAGGAGACGACGATAGCGGCGTGGGAGCCCATCCAAAGCCCGACGCACCAAGGCCTCAAACTCTTCTGCGCTGAACGATGGCCCTTCAGATCGATGCCTCGGCATGATCGTCACACGTTACATCTCGACGACCTGGCCCGCACGAAGGAAGAGAAACTGAAACCCGACGGACGGGACGCCGAGCGCCTGTCTCACTCCCGCTTGATAGGCCTCCGATTGTCGGCGGTACGTCTCCGCCCGCGCCCGGACCTCGGTCCCTTCGACCCGATCCGTTTTATAGTCGGCAATCCAGAGACGCCCGTCAAGCCGGAAGAGCAGGTCCACGACCCCCTGCATGACTGACGACTGCGGATGATGAGCTGATGACGGCGTCGGACCGGCCGCCCAAGGAATCATCAATGGGACTTCCCGCCCAAGAATCTCTGCCCGCTGCAGCTCGGGATAGACCGCGGATCGGACGAAGGTGTCCAGGATCGAGCGGAGTTCATCGGCCAGCGGGCGATCCACTGCCGTCAGCCATCCCTTGTTGTGCTCGCCCTCCAATTGCTCGATGCCCTTCGTAAAGTCCCAGCCTTCCAACAGCCGGTGGGCGAGAATCCCGGTCTGCGGGCCTCCCCTGGACATGTCGAATCCGTCGTCCACGTGATCGCCGGCTTGCGGACCTGCTCGACCCGCCTGCAGGCCCGTCGCCGTCAGAAATCTTGGAACCTCATGCGCGGCCGCACAGCGGGCCTCCCGCGCATCCCATCGCGCGTTCTGATCGGCGGTGACTGCCGTCTCAGGGTCCCAGGCCGCATCGTGCCCCGATCGCGTCAGCGGCAGATCGTCGCCCACCGCCACCTCGACCGGCACCGAGACGCCTCCCACCTGAATCGGGCCTGGCCGGCATTCCTGAAGATCCATGCCCCACCCTTCACTCACCAGAGAGAGCCCTCCCTCACCTCGAGACGATCTGGTCGTCGGAAGACCGGCCGACAACACCAGACGACGTTTGGCTCGCGTCATGGCCACATAGAGAACCCGGCGTTCTTCGGCCCGCTGCCGTTCGGACAGCTTGGCGCCCAGATAGACGCCGCCGACCGTTCGCCACGCCCCCACTTGCACCCCGACCAGCCCGGTCGACCAGTCCTGGTGGACGGTGATGCGATCCTCCCGTCGATCAGTGCCCCGATGGAGCCCGGCAAGGATCACCATCGGAAACTCCAACCCCTTCGCTTTATGGATACTCAAGACGCGAACCGCGCCCTCCTGGTCCAGCGCCTCAGTCCCTTCTTCGGCCAGCGGGCTTTCGGCTTCGTCCGGCCGATCGAGAAACCAGCCCCGGAGCCGCCTCACCACCGTCCGCCAAGACGCCCCAGGTGGCTCCCCTGTCTGGATCAGCAGTGCCCGAAGTTTCTTCACGTTGGCCACAGCCTGCTCCCCGTCCTGCCATGCCGCAGCCAGTTCCAACACGGGGACCCTGTCGAAGAGGTACTCCAAGCCCTCCACCACAGGCAGCCGGGGCAGCGTGTGGTGCAGGTCGCGCAGCAAACGATAGAGCCGTTCCGCCGATGGCAGGCCGGTCGGGGGATCGCGTCGGAAATCCAGTCGTCCGGCGGACACGAGTTGTTCCAATTCCCGATCGGTCAGTCCGCCGAGCGCGGAGCGAAGGACCGCGGCCAGGGCAATCTGATCATGCGGCGTGAGGCAGGCACAGAGCAGATTCCCCAGGTCGATCACCTCCTGCCGCTCAAAAAAATGCTTTTCCCCTTCCGTGACATAGGGAATGTGGTGTCGCCGCAGCGCCTCCACATACTCGCGCGCGACCGTCAGGGTCCGGAGCAAGATCCCGACATGTCGGGGTTTGACCGTCACGGAGACATCTCCCTCCTGCAACTGCCGGCGCCCGAACACCTCCTCGGACAGCCAGTGGGCGAGCGATTCCGCTTCGCACCGGGTGGCCGTCTCAGCATCGGCCTCGGGTTCCCTTGGTCGCACCAACCGCACCAGCAGGCCTTCATGCGGATTCGCCGCTGCCGCGGGCATCACCGGGACTAACGGCTCGTTCTTCGGCTGCAGCCCTTTGAGCGCTTCCGCCGGAAACAGACGCGAGAAGCAGGCGTTCACCGGCGCCAGCAGGTCGGCATGGCTCCGGAAATTCGTCTGCAATACCAGGGACTCGCCGAAGGCGCCGTCGGCCAACACGACCCCGT
This sequence comes from Nitrospira sp., assembly GCA_005116795.1. GTDB lineage: Bacteria > Nitrospirota > Nitrospiria > Nitrospirales > Nitrospiraceae > RSF151. The sequence continues at coordinate 2,705 of SWDL01000328.1, forward strand.
CAATGACCCGATCGTAGGCTTCCATGTCGGCGCGTCGGAAGGCGTAGATCGATTGCTTGGGATCCCCGACGACAAACAACTTCCCGGGCTCCAGACAGACCTCCTGCCATCGGGGCGCGTCCCGGTCTTCCGCCTCAGCCAGAAACAACACCAGTTCGTACTGCACCGGGTCCGTGTCCTGAAACTCATCGACGAGGATCGCCCGGAACTGGTGTTTCAACGCCCGTCTCACGTCCGGATGATCCCGCAGCAGATCGCGAGCGCGGGCCAACAAGCCATCAAACGACACACACCCGCTGTCGACGAACCGCCGGCGACAGGTTCCGGCAAATCCAATGAGGCGGGTAAGAAGGGGCGCGAGCGGCGACATGTCGGCCTGCACCAACCGCTTGGTCGACTCGATGATCGCCTTCGCCGCCGCATGGTCCTCCTTCGTCCAACTGGTCGTCTTCGACGGCACGGTCCGGTCGAGATCCGGCGGAAGCGCGCGCGCGTCTGTGGAGAGCCGGTCCTCCCCAGCCCAGAGGTCGAGCCGCGCCATGGCCGTGTCCAGCATTCGCTCCATCGTGTTGGTCTTCTGATGGGAGAGGCGGAGCCCCGAGGCCTGATCGCGCAGCCTCGCAGCCCACCTGCGGATCACCTCCGGCGCAGCCCCTCCGCTCTGTTCCCAGGCGAGGGACTCGCTCAGCGCATCGAGCGGAACCAATTCACTGCACAGACAGACCGCCAACTCGCGAATCTCCTCGATCGACACATGAGCCAGCGCGGCGCGCCAGGCGGTATGGCCGGCCCCATCCGGCGCCAACTCCTCATCCAGCCAGAGCCGCCATTCGCGCTCGACATGGTCGGCAAATCGGCTCCCGTCATCTTCCACAAACTCCGGGTCCACGCCGCTCTGTTGGGGATAGAGGCGCAGCAGATGCGCGGCAAAACTATGGATCGTTCCCAACTGACTCTTCTCCAGATCTCGGAGCGCCGCCTGCGCCAGCTCGCGTAATCGGCGCCCATCCAACCCATAGCGCAACTTGATGTCCGCCATCTGCTCGCACTCTCGACGGAGGCCCGGCCCACCAGGCGGATCGGACGGATCCATCGTCACCCAGAGACGCAGGCGATCGTGGAGCCGAAGTTTCATCTCGTTCGCCGCCTTGTTGGTGAACGTGAGCGCGACGATCCCACCGATGGGGAGCGGGTCCGGTCGACGGAAGAGGAGATGGGTCAACCGATCCACCAGCAAGGTGGTCTTCCCAGTCCCCGCTCCGGCCGTCACCACGACGTTCCGATCCATGGCCGTTGCGGCCCGTTCGCGCGCGCGCTGGTCCGACAGTGGAGTCATCTCGGGCCGTCTGTTGTAGGATGTCGCCGCTTCCTGGTCGGAGGTCTCTCGGATGTCGCCTCTCCGGGAGACGTCAGCTCTGCGGCTGGAGCGCCACCCGCCTGGTCCACCTCCGCATGTCGCAGGCGCCGGTAGGTCTCGACCTGACGGTGGTCCGCACGGGCCCGCCACCGACTGGGTTGATGATGCAGCCGGCAC
>SWDL01000329.1 GCA_005116795.1 Nitrospira sp.
GGCACTGCACGACTCTGAAGTGGTGGCCGATCCCTCCGGCCTCCCGTGCCGCGTCGAGCATCTCGGAGAGGGAGGTGGCTTCCGGATGGTCCGGCGGGGCCGTGCAGGTGTTGGAGGAGACGCCGTAATAGGAGAGGCGTCCGGCGGCCACCTGACGCTCCAGAAATTCGAAGGCGTCTCGGAGCCGGCGGTAGAACTGCTGCCGCAACGAGGCGAGGTCGGTCAGGCCTCGGTGGGCGGCATCGGACAGGAAATATTCGACGTTGTGGAGCAGGCAGACGTCCAGCGTCTCGAGCCCCAAGCGGTCGAGCGACAGATCCAGTTGGTCCGCAAGGAACTCCGGATGCAGGCAGTGCCAGAGGGCCTCACCGTATTTCACCATCTCGGGATAGGGACGACCGGCTGATTCGCGCGCGTTCGCCCGGGCCAGGTTCTGCCCCTGGACATAGCCGATTTTCGACACGACGATGATCTCGTCCCGCCGCCGCAGTCCCTTCTTGATCAGATCGGCCAGGACCAATCCCACCAGCCGCTCACTCTCGCCGTCGGCGTAGTTCGTCGAGGTGTCGATCAGGTTGCAGCCGTGCAAGAGGCTGCGCGCGAGGGCCTCGCGGTGCTCGGCGTCGTCGGTCCCGACGCGATAGCCGCCGAAGCCGAGTGCGCTGACCGTCAATCCGGTGTTGCCGAAGGGCCCGTAGCCGGCGCTCGCCGGAGGGCTGTTCGCTCGCATGGCGCAGAGGCGAGCGACAAAGTGTGTCGTGCCTGCCGCCGTGGCGGAGCCGGCCAGTCGCGCGCCTGAGAGCGTCGCCGCTCCGCTCGCCGTCGTGGCGGCCGCTGGGCCGGCTCCTTCGTCCAGGGCCTGGCGCACCTGACTGGGATCCGTGATGGGCGCCCGGCAGGCGAAGTGGCGACAGACATACAACGCCGCGTTCCCGCCGACGAGGTCTTTGCCCTTGAGCAGTGGATGGGAGGGCTCGGGCGCGCCGGGATCGTGATGGGCGAGGATCTTGGCCGGAAGAAACCGCCGATGGACTTCGCGACGCAGCGACTCGTAGCCAGGCTCGCCTGGGATACCGATGAGCGCCAGCTCGACCGGGCCGTGCAGCAGGAGATCGAGGACGATCAAGCTCTTTGCGAAGGCTCTGGGATACCGGGTGATCTGCCGCCCATAGATGCGGATGGCGCGGGTCGCCGCGTCGCGGAAGTCCTCGCGCCCGAGATGGAAGGACAGGCGGGCCAGGACCGAGGCGGCGACGGCATTGGCGCTGGGTGTGGCCCCGTCGGGGCCCTCTCGGCTGCGGAGGATCAACCGCTCGTGGTCGGAGGCGGTCGTAAAAAACCCGCCGTGCTCGGCATCACGGAAATCGGCCGACAGCCGCTCAGCGAGGCGGATCGCTTCACGGAGGTAGCCTTCGTGCGCGCCGGCTTCGTACAGGTCGAGCAAGCCTTCTGCGAGGCAGGCGTAATCTTCCAAACAGGCCGCCAGATGGGCGTGGCCGGCTCGATAGGTGCGAAAGAGTCCCCCGTCGGGGCGACGCATCGTGCGGAGCAGAAAGTCGGCGGCTGATGCGGCGGCGTCCAGGTATCGACGGTCCCCCAAGACCCGGGCGCCGTCCGCCATGGCGGAGATCATCAGGCCGTTCCAGCCCGTGAGGATCTTGTCGTCCAGACCAGGGGGCACGCGCCGGTGTCGCGCCGCATACACGAGAGGACGCGCGCGATCCAGCGAGGCCTGAAGGTCTTCCGGCGTGATGCCGAGATCCTTGGCCACGTCGCTCAACGAGCGGGGCCTGTTGGGAATGTTGGTCTGCTCCCAATTGCCGCCGGGGGTGATGTCGTAGTAGGCGCAGAACCGGACGGCCTCCTCCTTTGACGGCGCCACGGCCTGAATCTCTTCGGGCGTCCAGACGAAGAATTTCCCTTCGACACCCTCTGAGTCGGCGTCTGTGGCTGAGAAAAACCCGCCTTCCGGCGCGGTCATTTCCCTGAGGATGTAGTCCAGGGTGTCGGTCGCGACGCAACGGTACGTGGGATCGGCCGTGACTTGGAAGGCTTCCACATAGGTCTTGGTCAGGAGCGCATTGTCGTACAGCATCTTCTCGAAGTGGGGCACCAGCCAGCGATCGTCCGTCGAGTAGCGGGCGAATCCGCCTCCGACATGGTCATAGATCCCGCCGGCGGCCATCCCGTCCAGGGTTGTTCGGACCATGTGGAGGGTGTGCGCGTCGCCGGTGCGGGCATGACGCCGGAGTAGGAGCGACAATCCTGTCGCCGGAGGAAACTTTGGCGCATTTCCGAACCCGCCGTGACGCGCGTCGAATTCCCCAGCGAACTGGTTGACGACCGCCTGCAGCTCTTCCTCGCCGACCGACAGGGGCGCCGTCACGCGCATCGAGGCCGTCAGCCGATCGGTGAGATCACCGGCCTGCCGTCGCAGTCCGTCCGGATCGTTGCGCCAGAGCGCCGCGATTTTTTCCAACACCGTGCGGAAGCCGGGCCGACCCCACTTGTCCGTCGGCGGGAAATAGGTGCCGGCGAAGAAGGGCTGTTGGTCGGGCGTCAGGAAGACCGTCATCGGCCAGCCGCCCTGGCCCTGATTCAAGGTCACGGTCGCCTGCATGTAAATCTCATCCACGTCGGGCCGTTCTTCACGATCGACCTTCACGCAGATGAAATGCTCGTTCATGACGGCTGCGATGGTCTCATTTTCGAACGACTCGCGCTCCATGACGTGGCACCAATGGCAGGCCGAATAGCCGATCGAGAGGAGAATGGGCCGATTCAGGTCGCGGGAGCGCCGCAAGGCTTCCTCGCCCCAGGGATACCAGGCGACGGGGTTGTAGGCATGTTGCAGGAGATAGGGACTGGTCTCGTGAATGAGACGGTTGGCGGGGCGCGCGGAGTCCGAATGAGACATGGGGGCACCCTACCATCACGGTCGTCGGAGATTCAATGGGAGGCGCGGCCGCCCGATGTGTCACAAACGTCTCGGCGGATGGCGCGTCTTATGGTAGGCTGAACAGGGCGGATGGATGTGGATGAACAGGCGAGGCAGGCATGGATGCCGACGATCTCGGTCCCTACTCCAACTATCGACTCACGGTTCGGCTTGAACTGACCAATCGTGTCGGGGTCTTCGCTCGTATGGCGACGGCCTTGGCCGAGGAGGGGGCGAGTATCGGCGCCGTGGATATCGTGTCGGCCACGCCGGAGACGGTCGTTCGGGACATCACCTTCGATGTGCGCAATGAATCGCAGGGACAGACGGTCGTGCGCCGTCTGAAAGACATCCCCGATGTGCGCGTCGTGTCCGTGTCCGATCGCATCTTTTTGATGCACCTCGGCGGAAAGATTCACGTGCAGAACAAGCATCCCCTGACGAACCGGAACATGCTCTCCATGGTCTATACCCCCGGCGTCGGGCGAGTGTCCCTGGCCATCGCCAAAGATCGGGCGTTGGTGCATCTCTATACTACGAAGGCCAATAGCGTGGCGGTGGTGACCGACGGCTCGGCGGTGCTTGGGTTGGGGAATCTCGGTCCGGAAGCCGCGCTTCCGGTGATGGAAGGCAAGGCCATGCTGTTCCGGGAGTTCGCCGGGATCGACGCCTGGCCGCTCTGTCTCTCCACCCAGGACCCCGATGAGATCGTCCGCATCGTGCAGGGGATTGCGCCGAGTTTCGGCGGGATCAACCTCGAAGACATCAGTGCGCCCCGCTGTTTCGAGATCGAGCGGCGGCTCAAGGCCGGCTTGAACATTCCGGTGATGCATGACGATCAGCATGGGACCGCCGTGGTGATTCTGGCGGCGCTGGCCAACGCGCTGACGGTGGTGAAAAAGCGGTTCGAAGAGGTGAAGGTCGTGGTGAACGGACTCGGGGCGGCCGGACTCGCCTGTTGCGAGATTCTTCTGGCGGCGGGCGTGCAGGAACTGATCGGCGTGGACCGTCTCGGCATTGCGCTGAGCGGCACCTCGGAGCGGCTGCGCGAGGCCCGTAAAGACCTGCCGTCCATCACGCGCTACGATCAGCCGTCCGGATCCCTCCAAGACGCGTTGAAGGGCGCGGATGTGTT
>SWDL01000330.1 GCA_005116795.1 Nitrospira sp.
CTGATGATCCTGTTCTTGCTGCTCCATGTGATTCGGGTGTTCGTCACGCGCGCCTATCGTCCGCCTGGCGAGCTGAAGTGGATGAGCGGATCGCTGGTGCTGTTCGTCACCTTCGCGATGGCCTATACGGGGTACACCTTGGTGTATGACAACGTGTCCTACTGGGGGATGACGGTGGTGTCGAGTATGCTGGGGACCCTGCCGGTCGTCGGCACGCCGCTGTTGCATCTCCTGCGAGGCGGAGAAGAAGTCTCGGGAGGAACGCTCCTTCGGCATTATGATCTCCATACCAAACTGCTCCCCGTGTTCCTGGGCGGCCTGGTGATCGGGCATGTCGTGCTGGTCCGGCTTCTGGGTTTTGCGCAAGTGGAGGGGAGTCGCCGGTCCCATTCTTTTTTTCCGGATCACACATTGAAGATGGGAGCGATTGCCCTCGCACTGGTGGTGCTGATCGTGGATCTTGTCATGATTTTCCCCCCGACGCTGGGTCCGCCGGCTAATCCTCAAGAGGTCGCCTCGGATGTGTCGCCTCCCTGGTACTTCTCCGCTGCCTATATGTGGATTACCTTGCTTCCTGGACCGCTGGCGATCGGGAGTCTGATGGTCGGAGCCGCGCTGTTTGCCGCCTATCCATTGATCGATCGTCGGTTGGCCGAGCGGGGATGGCCTATGCCGATCGTCAACGCCGTGGTCGGAACGATCGTGGCCGTCGCGTTTGCCGCCCTGATGTTTCTCGACACCCAAATGTAAACATAGAGTGAGGATGATCCATGGATGCGCAAGAGAAAGACGTCAGCGGAGAACCGTCGGAGGCGCAGGCGACCGCGCGGAACGGGAAGGGGAATTTCACCCGCTATGTGGTCGGGGGATTGGGTCTGATTCTTTTTCTTGCGCTGACCGGAGTCGGGTATATCCAGGTGGAAGAACGGCGCGGGGGCGGTCCCCGGCCTATGGTGTCGGCTGAGAATAAGCGGTGCATCGATTGCCACATGGCCAAGGATATCTCGGTCGGGGCTATCAATGATTGGAAAGAGAGCCGCCATGCGCCGAAGGGAATCGGGTGCGTCGAATGCCATCGGGCTCAGAAAGAAGACGCGGACTCCTATGAGCACTATGGCTCGCTGGTCTCCACGCTTGTGACGCCGAAAGACTGCATGCAATGTCATGAGAAAGAGGCCAAGGAATTTGCCAAGTCCCATCATGCGAAGGGCGCTCAGTTCACCGGGTCTCTCGACAACTTTCTGGGTAACGTGGTGGAAGGGCCGGAGGTGGTCACGTCGGGGTGCGCGGGGTGTCATGGCAGCGTCGTGAAAGTGATGGAAAAGGGGAAGCTCCATCCGGCCACCTGGCCGAATTCCGGGATCGGGCGAGTGAACCCGGACGGGTCGAAAGGGACCTGTGCCGCCTGCCATGCGCGCCATGGATTTTCCATCGCTCAGGCGAGGCAGCCGGAGAATTGCGGGCGTTGCCACATGGGCCCCGACCATCCGCAGATCGAGGCCTACTTAGAGAGCAAGCACGGCGTGCTGTACATCGCGAACAAGGACAAGATGAAGCTCGCCCAACCCTCTGAGAAATGGCATCCCGGAAAAGATTACCTCTTTCCCACCTGTGCCACCTGCCACATGAGCGCGACCGGAACGCAGGAGGTGACCCATGACGTCGGCGATCGCATCAGTTGGACCTTGCGTCCGGTCGTCTCGACGCGGTTGGAGAATTACGAAGTTCGCCGCAAAGCCATGCGACAGGTCTGCGCCTCCTGCCACAGCGAAGAAATTGTGGAGCGGTTCTTCACGCAAATGGATCAAGGGATCGCCTTGTACAACAATAAGTTCGGCATCCCGGCAAAAGCGGCGATGGACAAGCTTCTCGCGATGAAGAAACTCACGGCGACCCCGTTCGATGAAGAGATCGAATGGGTGTTCTACGAGCTCTGGCACCATGAGGGCCGGCGGGCGAGGCATGGGCTCACGAAGGTGGCGCCCGACTTTGTTCACTGGCAAGGGTTCTATGAGGTGGCGAAGCACTTTTACATCAAGTTCCTGCCCTTGGTGCGCGAGCTGTCGCCTGAGGTCGCCAAAGACTTGCTGGCCCAGGAGAGCCACAGATGGATAGAGAAGGGCATGACCAAAGAAGAAATCGCCCAGATGATCGAGTTTTATGAGAAGGAAATGCAGGGTCAACGCGGCGGGACCTGAGGCGGAGGGATCTCGATGAAGCTGATTCAAGCCATCATCCGTCCCGAAAACGAAAAGCAGGTCATCGCCGGTCTGGAAAAGAACGGCGTCAAAGCGTTTACTCGACTGGACGTGCTCGGGAGGGGGCGGCAGAAAGGGCTCCAGGTCGGCGCCGTGCGTTACGAGGAGTTGGCCAAGGTGTGGTTGATGGTGGCTGTGAAAGATGCCGATCTTGATCACGCCGTGGACGCGATCAAGATCGGGGCGAGGACCGGGAACCCCGGCGACGGAAAGATTTTCGTGTCATTGCTCGTCGAAGCCCGAACGATTCGAACTCGTTCCACCGATGTCGGATGAGGCGTGATCTCGTGAGGCGTGTGGAGATGATCAATCAGCGAAGGAGATGAGCGATGGCACTGTGGCCGCTGACCTCCAATCGTGATCGACAGGTCCGTCCCGTTCAGATCCGCAAAAACCCGGTCGAGGAGTGGGTCCCCACGACCTGCGGGTACTGCTCCACCGGTTGCGGTATTGAGGTAGGGGTCAGGAAGGAACTTGGGCCTCATGGGCCTGGCCGGAAGGCTGTCACCGTCCGAGCCATGACGGATCATCCGGTCAATCGGGGGAAGCTGTGCCTCAAGGGGATCTGGGAATTTGAGGCGATATCCGCTCCGAACCGGGCCGGGTATCCGCTCCTGCGCAAGACGTCGGATGAGTCCTTCCAAGTCGTCAAGTGGGACGAGGCGCTGACCTGGGTCGCCGGAGAGTTCAAACGGGTGCAAGCGGCCTACGGACGGGATGCCTTGGCGGTGCTCTCAACCGGACAGATCTACACGGAAGAATTTTACGCGCTCGGGAAACTCGTTCGCGGGGGGTTAGGGACGAATCAGTACGACGGCAACACCACGCTGTGCATGGCCTCGGCCGCCTCCGGATACAAGCGAGCCTTCGGCACTGACGGGCCGCCCGGCTGTTATGACGACTTCGAGCACACCGAGTGCCTGCTGGCCTTCGGATCGAATCTGGTCGAATGCCACCCGGTCATCTATTTCCGACTCAAAGATGCGTTAGAGCGGAGAAAGTACCCGGTCATCGTCATCGATCCCCGGGCGACGAATTTCGCTCAGCAAGCCGACTTGCATCTCCCCATCCGTCCAGGGACGGACGTCGTTCTGCTGAATGCCCTGGCCCATGTCATCCTGGCCGAGGGACTCCATGACCGCGACTACATCGATCGCTGCACGGTCGGATTCGAGGAGTTCTCCCGATTGGTCGCCGGTGTGACTCCGGAG
>SWDL01000331.1 GCA_005116795.1 Nitrospira sp.
TTGGGAAGTATCTCGTCCGGCAACTTGGTTCCGAGCAGATTGCCGGACGGATTGTGGAGGTCGAAGCCTATGTCGGCCCAAAGGATCGGGCCTCGCATGCTTCGAAGGGGCGGACGGGCCGCACAGAGGTCATGTTCGGACCGCCCGGGCTGGCCTACGTGTACCTGATCTATGGGATGTATCATTGCCTGAACGTCGTGACGGAACGTGACGGCTATCCCGCCGCCGTTCTGGTGCGTGCCGTCCAGGTGGGTGGACAGCTTATCGACGGGCCGGGGCGTCTGTGTCGAACCTTCCAGATCGATCGAACCCTCAACAAGGCGGACCTGACGCGCGGCGAGGCTCTGTGGTTTGAGGATCGAGGCGAACCGGTCTTGCGTTCAGCGGTCGGGAGGTTTCCGAGAATCGGGGTCGACTATGCCGGTGTGTGGGCGGCCAAGCCCTGGCGTTTCGGTTTGCGGGGACCACTCGCTGGATGAGAAGAAAGCCGTGCGGTCAGGCACGTCGGAAGGTCGGTATTGTGCGCAGGATTTCAGACGGAGAGGACAAGATGCGGGGACGGTGAGCCTACCGCCCGCGTGGGGGCCGACGCCCTCGGCCGTGGAAGGGGCCACGCCTCGGCAGGATGGCCGGCATCAAAATAATGACCGCCGTGCCCTGACCGGGCCCGCTCGCAATCGAAATCTGCCCCTGATGCTCCTCGACGATTTTCTTGACGGTCGCCAGTCCCAGTCCAGAGCCGGATCGCTTGGTGCTGAAGAAGGGTTCAAAGACTTTGCTCGCATGTTCGGTCGGAATCGGCGCGCCGTCATTCTTGATCGTCATCTGGAGCTGAGGACGGCCCGACCGGACCAAGGCGACTTCGAGGTGCAAGTGCCCGCCCGGCGTCATGGCCTCCACGGCGTTCTTGAAGATGCTCAGGAACACCTGCACCATCTTCGCGTCATCGCACCGCACAGGCAGGAGATGCGCCCCGTAATCCTTCGTGACCTGGATGCGGTTGACGTCGAGATCGGTCGTCACCAGGCTGAGGGCGTTTTCGATGACCTCCGGAATGCGGCATAGGCGTCGGTTCAGTTCCAGAGGCTTGGCAAAATCGAGGATTTCATTCAGGATCGCTTCCACTCGGATCACATCGCGCGTCGCGCTCTCGATCCTGGTCTGCGTATCGAAATCCAGTGCGCGTTCACTGGTCACCTCGCCGAGTTGGGCCCGCACGGCCCCCAAGGGTTCCCGGACTTCCGCCGCCAGCCAGGAACTGAACTCCCCGATCGCGGCATGGCGTTCCTGTTTCCGAATCGACGGTTCAAGGGTCTGCGTCGGAGACGTCTCCACCAGGGAGCCATCGCCGGGCACTCCGCTGTCGGCCTGAGCCTGGGGTGATGGAGTCGGCGGATGCCACAGCTCCACCAGCTTGAGCACGCTGGGCTCCAGCGTTCGGGCATCCGTGAGGCTGTACCGCATCGGCGTCTTCGAGGCCAGGGTGATGGTGCCCCCGACCTGCCCGCGAATGAAGAACGGCACGACCAGTGCGCAAAGGTATCGTTCTTTGTAGAGCTGCTTGTGATCCAGGAATCGCCCTTGCGTCGAGGCCAAATCTTGATCGACGCGGGGTTTGCGGTGGCGAACGGCCCAGCCGGACGCCGAGGAATCCAACGGCAAGCGCTGGATGGCCTTCATCTCCCGCTTGTGATCGGCTTTCTGCTCGGTTTTCCCCTCGCCCGTCGATCCCACCACCTCCACGGCTCCGGCCACGGGGTCGTAGGCACAGACCCAGGCGCGGTCGAACGACAAGGTGCTTTGGGCTTCGTCGAGCAACGCGGCCACCTGCTCCTGCATGGCCGGGGTGGCATACGAGGCGGTGACGGACTGCGTCTCCATGCCTTGCGGCTCGTTCGCCGGGAGCGGTTCCTGGGTCACGTAGGGCCGTTGCAAGAGCACCGTTCCGTCGAAGAGCGCGGCCCGATCTAGCGCCGTCGTCATCTCGTCACCGGCAGACTCCAGCAGGCCCTTGTCTTTCTTGGAATAGGCCCCGCCTTCTTTCCGGCCGACCACCAGCACCCCGTACGCACGTTGTTTGTGGCGCAAGGGGATGGCGAGAAAGGAGCGGGCTGCGGGGGTGATGAGTCGCAAACGGAGCGCCTGCCGGGGCTCCCCCTCTTCCGTGCGTCGGGTTTCTGCGAGGGCCGCCGCTTCCTGCGTTGAGAGGGCGCGGAGGATGGCTTGCGCTTCCCGGGACGTAAATCCGCGCATGCCCTGTAAGATTAGGGGGCCGTCCGCGTGTTCAACAATGCCGACCAGCGCGACCTCGGCGTCCAGCTCATTGAGGGCGGTCGTGATCGTGCGCTGGAGTGTGGTCTGCTTGGCGGCCCGGACTTGTTCAGGAGCGGTGGGCATGAGCCTCTGAATCAAACAAGAAGGTTGAGGTCAAGGTTGAGGCGAAGGATGAGATCGGGCCTGATGTTGGAGGTTCGAGGTTGGAGGGCCGAGGCAACTGCCTCCAATCCTCCATCCTCTTGCACTTCTCCGTGCGGGATACCGGCATCGGCATTCCAGCGGACAAGCAGCCCCTCATTTTCGAGGCCTTTACTCAGGCGGACGGTTCCACGACGCGCCACTATGGGGGCACGGGCCTGGGGCTGACGATCTCCCGGCAACTCGTGGATCTCATGGGCGGCCGCATCTGGGTGGAGAGCGAGGCGGGAGTCGGCACGACGTTCCACTTCACGGCGGCGTTCGGCGTCCCGGACGGAGGCGAGACACGCGAGACAGGCGTGAAACGCGAGACAAGCCCATCCGAGAGTGTGCCACTGTCTCGCCCGTCCCGCGAGTCGCGCCCGTCTCGCCCGTTGCGCATTCTCATCGCCGAGGACAACCTGGTCAACCAAAAGGTCGCGCGGTCTCTGCTGGAAAAACACGGCCATCTCGTCACGGTCGTCGACAACGGGGTGGAGGCGGTCCGGGCGACCGACGAGTGGGATTTCGATGTCGTGCTCATGGATGTGCAAATGCCGGTCATGAGCGGGCTCGACGCCACGCGCGCCATCAGGGAACGTGAAGCGTCCCGGGGAAACGCGGAACGCGGAATGCGGAACGATGAACAGGGAGGAGGGTCTAAACCTTCCGACATTCAGCGTTCCGCGTTCCGCGTTCATCGTTCTGCTCGCCTGCCGATCATCGGCCTCACCGCTCGCGCGATGCAAGACGATTGCGACACCTGCCTCGCGTCCGGCATGGACGACTACGTGACGAAACCCATTCACGCGAAGGAGCTCTTTGACGCCATGGAACGAGCACTTCAAGAACGTGAAGCGCGCGCGTTGGAAGCTGGAGGTTCGAGGTTGGAGGTTGGAGGCGAGGACGTTGGAGGTCCGAGGCTCGAGGCAGAAGCCTCTCACGTCCAACCTTCTTGCCTCAAACCTCCAACTCTCCAAGGACCGACGAACGACGACGCGCTCGACGTGGATGCGGCGCTCGCGCGCTTGGAAGGCGATCTCGAGTTGTTCCAAACCATTGCTCAGCAGTGCCTGACCGACGCCCCCGGTCTGTTGGATGCCATCCGCCACGCCGTGGAGCAAAGCGATGCCCAGGGGCTCACGACGGCGGCCCACAAGCTGAAGGGCACGGTGAGCGAGTTCGCCGTCAAAGCGGCGGCAGAGGCAGCCCAACGGCTTGAAGCCATGGGTCGATTGGGCACCCTGGATAACGCCCCGCACGCCCTGAAAGTACTGGATGACGCCATGAGTCGGCTGACACCCGCGCTGGAAGAGGTCGTCAAACGTCAAACGTGAAGCGTCGTACGTGAAGCGTGAGGAGTGCGGGACGAGCGGGACGGGCGAGAAAAGCGAGACGAGCGAGAAGGGCGGGACAAGCGAGAAAGGCGCGAAAGGCGGGACGAGTCAGAGCTACCCGTCGCGCCAGTCTCGCTTTTCTCGCATGTCTCGCCAGTTCCCCCTGTCGCGCCCACGACCGACGCGCTTACGCAGCTATCTGCCGCCGGCGCCCACCGGCTCGGGTGAGTCCACCACGACGGTCTGTCGGGCTTGTTCAGGAAAGAGATGGTGGCGGGTCGGGAGTTCTTCGTTGATGACGAGTTGCTTGGCGAGCCGCGTCCGGCTGTTCACGATGACCGGACCACGAAGGTTGGCGGTGATCGTCGCAGGATCTGACGACGGGATGGTCAGGATGACCATCAGGGCCAGATCGTCTGTCTCCCTGTAGTCCAGCTCGCCCACCGCATCCGGGGTGATCTGGACTTGATAGTCCGCCTTGAACAAGGTCGGATCCATGACCACGAAGGCCAGATGTCCCTGATCGACGGACTGGAGCCACTTGATCGGAGCTTCGCGATCGTGATCGAGGATGACGAATCGCTTGGCGTTGGGAAAGCCGATGATGCCGTTTGGAAAGGTGATCACCGCTTCCGGCCGGCAGTCGATCTCCCCAAACCGACTGGTCTGCACTTTCATGATCGTTGCCTCATGGTGAAGGCCGATTGAGCTTCTTGACGAACGTCGAGAACGCCTGGATCGGGATCGCGCCGGTGGAGGCCGCCTTGCGGTTCTCCTCCTGAATCTTGGCGTAGATTTCGTCCCGATGCACCTGGATGGACTGCGGCGCCTCGATCCCGATGCGGACCTGTCCACCCTTGATCTCGAGGACCACCACCCGGACATCCGATCCGATGGTAATCCCTTCGCCCAACTTCCGTGTCAGGACCAGCATAACGTCGTTCGCCTAAATCCTTGGCCTCAACCAACGGCCTCCGATGCCGTCTTCACGCTCTGTATCGGTCGATCGTTCGGGGACTTGAGGGGACGCAGCGGGCGAGACTTGCGAGAAAGGCGAGACACGCGTGAAAAATGCGAAGTGCCCAAGCTTGCTCCGGTCGTCGCGCCTGTCTCGCTTTTCTCGCTAGTCCCGCTGGTCTCACCTAACACGCACATCCCGCCCCTACTTCAAGAAATTCAGGAGCGTCGACTCAAAGACCCGGCTCAGGGCCTGGGAAGCGACTTGAAGGGCCAACTGGCGCTCCACCAGTTGCGAGGCCACCGTCACCAGGTCGGCATCCTCGTTTTCCGACAGCACCCGGGTAATCAGCTCTTTGGCCGCGTCCAGATTCTGCTTGGTGCTGTCCAGCCGGTTGCTCAATGATCCGACTTCGCCCCGTGCCCCCGACACCTGCGTAATCGCATTGTCGACGTCGGCCAGCCCCTGCTCGATCCCCCCCCCATAGTTCCCGCTGAGCGCTGCCGTGAGATTCTTGAAGACCGCGAAGAGATCGACGGTCGAGCCGGAAAAGACCGTATTGCCGGGAAGATTCGACTTGACGGTCTGATTGTCGGCGACCTCCACATTCTGGAAGCCGCTATTGCCTTGATACTGAATTCCGGTCAGCACCCGGAACATGTCGGAGGCAGCCGGCACACCGCTGTTGTCGCTGATGGTGACTTGCAGCCCCTTGACCGTGATCGCGCTGCCGGTCGCATAGGCCTGGTTGGTCAGGACCGCGGTCCCGCCGAGCGAGATCGCGAACGTATCGCCGGTCCTCGGCCCCCCGCTCGCCCCGTCGGCAATGGCCGACCGAAGCCCGTCGAAATCGATGTGGCTCCCGGACACATAGGTCGTGTTGCCGGCATCGAAATCGCTCGTATCGGATGAGGCGCCGGCAACCGTCGAATCGGTAGCCTCAAATCCCAGCAGCGTACCCGCAGTCGCCCCGCTGTTCGACCAGTTGAAGGTGACAGCGCCGCCGGTGGAGTTGGTGGTCTGGAACGACCGGGCCGGCCTGGTCGAGGCCGTGTTGTAAGCGACCGTGTAGCCCGTTCCGAGAGCTCGCTGAATTTCGGTCGCCATTTGGACGCCGGTATAGCTCCCTGTCCGCAACGTCACTGCGCTGCCCCCCCGATAGATGGTGTTGTTGGACGAAGTGACGTTGAAGATGTTCGTCCCCACCGTCGAGTTGTAGACATTGTGCCCCAGGGTCGCCCCCGAGGTGATGGCGGTATCATTCCCGGTCGTCGCACTGCCGACCGCAACCGAGGAGGCCGTCGCATTGAACCCCAGGAGATCCTCCGAAGTCGTCAAGGCGTCGTCGAAGGAAAGGGTCAGCGCCGAGGAGTTGCCGGTATCGTTGAGGATCGTGAACTTGGCCGTGGCCGAGTTATAACTGACGGTATAGAGGTTCCCTCCGCCGGCCGCCTCAAGCCGCGCCTCCAGCTCGGTTGCCAACTGGCTGCCGGTATACTTGCCCGCGGTCAAGGAGATGGTGGTGGCGCCGGACCCCGGATTGATGCGTAGCGCATTGTTCGCACTGTTGACGGTGAAGAGATTGTCGAACCGGACCTCATAGTTGTCCAGCGTCGCGCGGGTCGGATCCGCCACGCCCGCATCGGCCCGGACGCCGGCACCGGTGTTCGTACTCGCCGCAGTCACACCGACGGGCGCCGAGATGTCATACACGTCATAGGCGGTGGCTGAGCTGAATCGGATCAAATAATCGTCCATCGTCACCGCGCCCTTGTCCGTAACCTGCCCGGTGGTAATCTGGGCACCGCCCGAATTGCGCGAGTCGGTCGCCGTTCCGGCAAACAGTCTGAACGGCTCATCCCCGGTGGTGGTACTGCCGCCGTTGAACCCCAGGACGCTCCGGCTGGCGCCGCCGGTGACGTTGACGGATGAGGTAGAGCCGTTTCCCCTCGATGCAATCACGAGTTGCCCGTTTGTGAACGTCACATCCACCGCTCGGGAGGCGGCCGACAAGGTGGCGTTGGCATTGATGTCCGTCTGGAGTTGCGCGGCCAGCGTATTGCCGTTCGTGTAGCTTCCCGCCGTCACGGTCACCGTGGCCGCCGTGCCGTCGACGGTGAGCGCCAGGGTATCGTTGCCGGCGCCGGTGATCGTGAGCGCGTCTCCGGTCCCGATATGGATCGCGTTGCCGGTCGCCCGTCCGTGCTGGCTGGTGCCGGTGAACAGCGCATGGCCGCTCACGGTGGTATTGGCGAGTTGCTGGATTTCCAGAGTGAGTTGCCGGACCTCCTTGGCGCCGATGGCGCGTCCCGAGGCGTCATGCACGTCATTCCGGAGATCCACGGCCAGCTCTTTGACGCGCGTCACGATGTTCGACACGGAGTCCAATGTGCTGTCGGCGCGATCCAACCGGGTCGTGGCAAATTGGATATTGCGGAGCCGCTGTTCCGCGATGCCGAGGCGGGCTTTGCCGGCGACGATTTCTCCGAAGGCCGACGGATCGTCCGACGGCTCCGAGACCGTCTTCCCCGACGAAATCTGCTTCTGAATCTCGAACAGTCTGAGCCTGCTTCGCTGTATGTTGGCGAGACTGGCGCCGAAGATCTGTGTTTCTGAAACTCTCATGTCGTATTACCTGGTCAGGTTGAGCAACGTTTGGAGCATCTCATCGGTCGCGGTGATCATCCGGGCCGAGGCATCGAAGGCCCGCTGGTGTTTGAGGAGATTGATCAACTCTTCATCGATGGAGACCCCGGAGATCGACCCTCGCTGCTGATCGAGCTGCTCGTGAATCGTCTCTTGCGCGAGCAGGTCCCGTTGCGTGGCCTGAGCCGTGACGCCAAGGTTGGAGGCCGTTCTGCCGTAGTACTCCCCCATCGTAATCGACCCAAGGGCGGCGATGGCCGTATTCTGCAAGGCGCCGAACGCCAGCGCTCGCGCGTTGTCTCCGGGGAGCCCCTCCAGCGTGCTCGACGCCGCCACCTGCCGGGGGTCGCTGAGGGCCATGGAGATCGACGAGGCGGTCGTCCCTGTCGCCGTGAAGAAGTTTCTTCCCGTGACGCCGTCCAACCCGTAACCCGCGGCATGGATCGAATTCACCTGACTGACCAGCGACAATGTCAGCGTATCGAGTGAGCTCGCCAATCCGGGGATCGTGGTCTCCCGCAAATCCAACAAGCCCTTGAGCTGTCCCTGCGTGATGACCGAATTGATCGTGAAGGGCGTGACGCCGTTGCCCGGGTCGTACCGGACGTCCAGAAAGCCGCCGTTACCGGCGTTCGCCACGCCGACGAGCTGCTTGTAATCACCCTTCGATGCCAGCACCAGGCCCTTCCCGGCGAACACGGTGACCTGTCCGGTGGAATCTTCCAGATAGGTGACGTCGATCTGGGTCGAGAGGTCGTTCAAGAGGCGTTGCCGTTGGTCGCGCAGGTCGTTCGCATTGTCACGTCCGCCGACTTCCGCGGACACGATCTTCACGTTGAGATCGGCGATCTTGACGATCAAGCTGTTGGCGTCCGTGATGGACTGCGAAATCTGCCGGTCCAACGATCGGCGCTGGTTGTTGAGATCGGTATCGGCCCCATTGAGCAGGCCCGCCAGTGCGGTGCCCCGATTGATGAGCACGGAACGGGCCGTCACATCGGTGGGGTTTGTCGCCACATCTTGAACGGCCTTAAAGAACTCATTGAGCGCGACCCCGATCCCGCGATCTTGTGAATCGCCGAATTGGCCTTGCAGCGCGCCGAGTCCTCTGGAGTAGACATCCAGCCGCCCCAACGTGCCGTTGGACACGTTGAGCTGTGTCTCGATGAGGCTGTCGACGACCCGCCTGACTTGATCCACCTGCACGCCGGTACCGATCTGGCCGGGCGTGTCGCTCTGGGCGAGCGTTTCGGACAGCACGACCTGCTGCCGGGAATACCCCGGCGTGTTCACATTGGCGAGGTTTTGCCCGGTCACGGCCAGCGCCCGCTGGTTGGCAAAGAAGGAGGTCCTGGCGATGTTGAAGAGTGAAAAGAGTCCGACGCCCATGCCTCACCCCTTCCGGTTGACCCAAGTGCGAGACTCGCTCCCGGCCGTGACCAGCCCTGCATCGGAGTACAGGGGGCCGGTCCCAGGAACCTGATTGGCCAACCGCATCATTTCGTCGCAGAGGTCCATGGCGTGCGCGACCACCATCTGGGTGACGTCCTGCGTCACGAGGGCGTCCTGAACCATGTGACGGCTCGCCGTGCGACGCTGCAGCAGAGGCGCTGCCTGAGCCGTCGGGACTCTGGCGGCAATTTCTTGGAGGCTCAGGCTGTCCGGCGATTGGTTCCAGGCGGTCCCAAGTTGGGCGACCAGGTCGATGCGGCGCCGTTCCAAGGCCTGCAGATCTTCCAGCAGGCCCATCTTGGTCGTGGTGACGGCGGAGAGATCGGCCGACGACCAGCGACGGACCGCCTCCTGCTCGTGCGCCAACAGATGGCGCAGGGCATCCAGGCGCAACTGTTCCTGGTCCAGGGTTTCGATGAGATCGGAAACGAGGGACTCGGTCTGTGGCATAGGCCTCTCTCCGTTGAATCGGCAGAAGTCGTTCCGGCGTACGTGACGCACCGTTCGACCTCCCGCCGACTCGACGAAGCGAGACTGGGAAGATCTAGAGAACGGCGTCGGTCAACGCCTGCCGAACGATCGCATCCGCCGTACGCGTGGCGTCTGGGCGGTAGGTGCCGTCCTGCACGGCCTGCCGGATGCGCTCCACGCGCGCGGCACGGTCGTTGTCAGGTTCCTTGGCAAGCTGGGTGATCCGCTGGATCTCCTTCGCCTGCTCGGAAATCTGCACCTGGTCTTGCTTCTGGCCGACTTCGGACGATGACGACGGTGCCGGGCGATCCTGCTCCTGCACGCCCAACAACAATCTCGCCAAATCCTCTGACCGACCATGTCCTGATATCTGCATACCCTCTCCTCTCGTTAGGCCTTCCTATGCCTTGTCTCCGTGGCGTTGGCCCATCCTAGGCCCTGCCTACTTATCCACGTGGTCCCTATTTCGGCAGGGACTCCTGAGAACTTGAGAGGGTTGTGAGAGTATTTTTTGTTCCATCACCCTGGTTCTGGATATAGGCCCTTACCATCATTTCTGACAGCCCGATGCCCCCGGCTTGGGCCCCCCGGAGGCCGATTTCCTGGTCGTAAAAGGAGTCAAAGAGGTGCCCCATCTTATTGTCGATCAGTCCCGTGGGGACTGTTTCCCGCATAACCTTCAGTAAATACGAAAGAAAAAAGCTTTCGAACTCGTTGGCGGCCTTCCGGATCTCATCGGGAGACTTCTGGGCCATCTCCTTGGAGCCGGCAATCAATCGATCCCCCAGGATATTGGTGGCTTGCTCTTGATGATAGGTTGCGATCTGTCCCAGCGAGTTGAGGTCCATTGCTTCATCCAATTACATTAAATTTATACTTTAACAATCATTCATAAGCAGCAGACTATTAAGATCTATATAATTTCAAGAGTAGCCTGTAGTGCCCCGGCAGCCTTCAGCGCGGACAAGATGGCGACCAGATCCCTCGGAGTCACCCCAACCGCATTCAGCGCTTTGACGACCTCGCCCAGCGTCACGGTCTCCTCGACCACGAGCAATCGCGTCTTCTCTTCCTCCACCACGGTCTGAACATCCTCAGTGACGACAGTTTGCCCGCCCGATCCGCCGCCGACAACCGGAGCGCCTTGAGACCCGCCGGGAGTCGGAGTCAAGGTCGGCCCGCCTCCACCCTGTCCTGGAACGGGAACCGCGCCTACCCCTCCCACCACCAGAGGGGCGTTGGGCTGCGAGACGTTCTGGTTCGTCTTCACGGAAATGGTCAGATTGCCATGTGCGATGGCGACCGTAGACAACCGAACATGCTCACCGAGCACGACCGTCCCCGTCCTCTCATTCACCACGACTTTGGCGGACACATCGACGGTCACATCCAGGGCCTCCAGCGCCGCCAAGTACGTGACGACCTTCCCCTGGAAGGCCGCCGGAACTGCGGCCTTCACCAGCCCCCCGTTGACCGGCACGGACGTTCCTCCGCCGTAGACCTTGTCGACCGCTTCGGACACGCGCAGCGCCGTCGTAAAGTCAGGCTGCCGCAACAGAATGGAGATACTGTCCCAGCTCTCGACATCGACCGTCACTTCCTTTTCGACGATCGCCCCACCCGGCACCAATCCGGCCGCCTGGTGATTCTTCACGACCGTGCTCCCCGACGCGCCGCCCAGGAAGCCGCCGATCGACACCGGCCCCTGCGCCACGGCGTAGACTTGCTGATTGGGCGCCTTCAGCGGCGTCAAGAGGAGCGTGCCCCCCTGCAGACTTTTGGCATTCGCCATCGAAGATACGACGACATCGATTCCCATCCCCGGTTTGGCGAAGGGGGGGAGTTTCGCGGTGACCATCACGGAGGCGATATTTCGAGTCAGCAACTGAATCGGATCGATGATCAGGTTGATCCCCATCTTATTCAACATCGAGAGCATGGCCTGGATGGTGAACTGTCCGCCGATGACCTGATCGCCGGTCCGGTCCAACCCGACGACCAGCCCGTAGCCGATGAGTTGGTTTTCGCGGACGCCTTCGAAGGACGCCACGTCTTTGAGACGGGACGCGTCCGCCGGACTCGCCACGGCCAGCCAGGCCGCGATCACGCCCAATCCCCACATCCTCATGCCTGCTCCCCGGTCATGACCGCTTTCCGTCCGACGATCCAATCCAAGATGCTGATGCGCGGACCGCGGAGCGGGCCATCCTGGATGTCACGAGTCCACCCCGTGGGGATCCCATCGTGTGCGCCGCTCAAGAGCGCATGCTCCGGTAGGAGGTCCGGATGCCGCAGCACGCCGCTCAACACCATCGCCACCGTCGCCTCCTTGGTATTCATGGGGCCCTCCTCCGCGTTGCGCCGAAGGCGCCGCCGCCGACCCGTCACCGCTCGTCGTTCGTCTCTCGTCGCTCGCTTGATCCCTCGGACGAGATACGAATCACCAGCGACGATTCACGCCGCTTGGCGGCTAGAACGGATAGATCC
>SWDL01000332.1 GCA_005116795.1 Nitrospira sp.
GATCAGGGGGCGGGCGTAGCTCAGTGGTAGAGTCCTTGCTTCCCAAGCAAGTTGTCGCGGGTTCAAATCCCGCCGCCCGCTCCAACACAGACGTGAAGCGCGAGACGTGAGGCGTGAAACGGCGATCATCAACATTCAAGTGGAACTCACCAAAGGGGACGCGGCCTACGGAGCAGGTCAGGTCCCTTTTCTTTTGACAGGAATCGGCGAACGTTCATGACACTCACGGCAGGCCGGGTGGTTCTTCTCGTACTTGTCTGCACGCTCGCCGGATGCCACTACTACGAAGAGTTTCGGGTTCTTCAGGGGACGGCCGATATCAAATCCGAGCAGGCGGAGATCATGCGGGCCTATCGACTGTGCTTGCAGAAATACGAAGCGGATCCCCCCGGGGCGAAGGAACATTGCGCCCCCTATACTCAGTCTCTCCGCGAGATCGAGATTCGTTCTCAGCGTTAAACTTCCGGTGGTGGTGTCGCCTCCGTGACCATGTTCTCTCGCGGTGACGCGAGCCGGTGATCGCCCGATGGCCTCCGCGTTCACCCATGCCTTCGTCGCCGCGGTGGCTGTCGCGGTGGTTCGGCCGTCCGGCTCGGCCTGCCGACTCTATGGGGTGGCCGCGCTTTGTGCCGTTCTGCCTGATGTGGATGTGCTGGGATTCGCCGCGGGGATTCAGTATGGCGATCTGCTCGGGCACCGTGGGCTGACACACTCTCTTCTCTTCGCGGTTCTGGTCGGTGTCGTCGCCACCCTGCTGGTGTGTCCAGGGCTCTCCCGTGGTTCTGCACGGTGGTGGGCTGCCGTGATGTTCTTTTCGTGTGCGACGGCCTCCCACGGAGTACTGGATGCGATGACCGACGGAGGCCTGGGGGTGGCGTTTTTTTCTCCGCTCGACCCCACGCGCTACTTCTTTCCCTGGCGTCCCCTGCGAGTGCCGCCGATCGGAATTGAGCTCTTTTTCTCACAATGGGGATTACAGGTGATCGCCGGCGAGCTGGCGTGGATCTGGCTGCCGGGGCTGGCCATCGGAGCTGGGGCCTATCTGGTCAGGAGGGGGATCGTCCGCTCTCTGAGGTCACCGTCTGAGTGATGACTGGTCGCTGCACACACACATGGTGAGAGACCGACGCCTGCTGGTCTCCCTGCAGCGACAGACGAGAAGTGAACGACGAGGTCGGACCGGTAGGGTTAGACCGCTTTCTGGACCAGACCGCTGCGCAGGCAACGGGTGCAGACCATGATGCGCTTGTGTGTGCCGTTCAAGTTGGCCCGCACACGCTGCAGATTGGGGTTAAACACCCGCTTGGTCTTGTTATTCGCGTGGCTGACGTTATTGCCCGACAGATGACGCTTTCCGCAGATGTCACATGAAAAGGCCACGTTCCTGACTCCTTCCTTGAACCGAGAATCCCCTCTGGAAGAGGGATCGTTCTCGTTGTTCGATAAAGGAGCCTATGCTAGCATACGGCTGTCGGGTGTGACAACCGCTGCGCCTCATCCGGAGGCGCTTCAGCCGCCGGCGCTCGCATGAGTCCACTGCAAACCCTCGTCGATCGACTCGCCCGCCCCATCGATTTTGCCAGCCGCAACGGGTACGCCCGTCTGGACGCGGTGCGAAATTTGGGCCCCTTCATCTCCCGCCAGGTCATCATGGCGCTGGCCGAAAAGATCTACTCCCCGGTCATTGAAACCCACCTTCTGGCGCTTCGGCAACTCTTCACCGACTTCGATCCCAGGCTGGATCGGGAGGCGCAGCGGGACCGTCTGCAGCGGGCACAAGGGATGCTCACCAGGCTTCGGCAGGAAGACGGCGCTCGCCTTGCGGGGACCTCCATCGTCTCGGCCACGCCCCCCGGAGGAACGCCCTCGAAGCCGGTCGTGGCGTTGTCGCGCGAAGGGCCGGCGGGCGATCCGATCTGGACCGTCCCGATTCAGTATGCCCGTGGTGTCGGCCCGAAGCGGGCGCTGCTCTTCGAGAAACTCGGCGTCGGAACGCTCGAAGATCTACTCTGGCTTGTGCCCTGGCGCTATGAGGACCGCGCCCACCTCATGGCCATCGGGACGCTTGCGCCCGGCGTGCGGGCCACGATTTGCGGGGAAGTCACGCAGGTGACCGCAAAGCGGACCGCGCGCCGCGGGTTCACCATTCTTGACGTGACGGTGAGCGATCCCTCCGGGTCTCTCCAAGCCGTGTACTTCAATCAACCCTATCTCGAAAAAGTCTTGCGCGCCGGCACGCGGGTCATGATGAACGGGACCGCGACGGCGGGGCATCGCGGATGGATGGACGTCCGCATGGAGGGGCCGCAATACGAAGTGGTGGGAGACGAAGAGGAGGCCCCGATCCATGTCGGCCGGATCGTGCCGATCTACCATGAGACGAAAGGGCTGACGTCGCGCCAGATTCGCGCGATCGTCAAAGGCGCCTTGGACCACTGGGTCGACGGCCTGCTCGATGTCATTCCGGAGCCGGTCAGGCTCAGACATCGCGTGATGGCGTTCAGCTCGGCGATCGCGGACATCCATTTTCCGAAGGCCGGCGCCGACCCGGCGGCTCTTGATCGCGGACTCACGCCGGCGCATCGGCGACTCGCCTTTGAAGAATTCTTCGTGCTCCAACTGGCCCTGGCCGTCCAGCAGCAGGGGGTGAGACATGAACACAAGGGGATCCGGTTCCTGATCAAACCGGCCCTCCTCGCGAAACTGCAGTCGGCGCTCCCGTTCTCCCTCACGTCGGCCCAGCGGGAGGTGTTGGCCGACATTCAGCGGGATATGGCTTCCACCAAACCGATGCATCGACTCATTCAGGGCGACGTCGGGTCCGGCAAGACCGTGGTCGCGCTGCATGCGATGGTGATCGCCTGCGGATCAGGCTATCAGGCCGCCTTGATGGCGCCCACGGAAATTCTTGCGGAACAGCATTTTCTCTCGCTGCGGTCGTTGCTCGAAGGGATCGGGGTC
>SWDL01000333.1 GCA_005116795.1 Nitrospira sp.
CTTCGTTGTCTTTACCCTCAGCGGATGCGCGCTTGGGGGGGCTCCGCTTGCCTCGATCCAACCAGTCGTTCCCGGGCCGTCCCAGGCCACGCATGCGAATCAGGAGATCGGTGAGAAGGAACGGCGCGACGGTCGCGCAGCCGTCTTCGGGGCCGCGGTGATGATGGAATTGGATCGGCTGGGAGTGTTGCCCCAGGTTGATGTGATGTCGGCGGTGTCCGGCGGCGCGATGCCCGCGGCCTATTATGCCTTGGATGGCCGCAATGGCTTCAACTTCCGCCGGGATGTTCAAGAAAAGGTGGGCTACAACTTCCAAGGTGAGATCCTGCGTCGGGTGGTCTCGCCCTGGCAGGTGGTGTGCGGTCGTGGTTTAGCGACGAAGCCAGACCCCGGATCATCATCGATCTTTTCGATCGTGAACTGTTTCACGGCGCGGCCTACGGCGACGTGAATCCCGACCGTCCGAAACTGCTCCTCAACGCGACGAATGCGCTGACGGGAGAACCCTTCGTCATTTCTGATGAAGCCGTTGCCGGGCTGAACCGGTCTCTGTCGTCGTTTCCGGTCAGTCGGACCGTGTACATATCGGCGTCGTACCCCGGTCTCTTCACGCCCTTGATGCTGATGCCGGCCGGCGACGGGGAGGCCGATGGAGCGAGCCGCGGGGGCACGGCGTATGACGGGGGAGCGGGCGACAATCTCGGGATCGCGACCCTGTTGAGACTGCTGGAACGCGACACGACACACGAACCGTTGGAGGCGCACTTTCCTGACGGCTGTCTGGTGATCGCCGTGGATGCCACGCCGCGTTCAAGAAGAGACAATGAGCAGCCCCTCTCCGCGGCGGCCGCCTTGTTGGCGAACAACCGGCGCCATATACTCGATCGGGCCGGGATTCCCCCGGCCGATCAGGACCGGGTCGTGTTCAGCGAATTCCTCGTGGGCCACGGACCCAGCCGATGCCGTTTCTGGCACATTGCGCTGCGGCAGCTTCCCGACGATGATCCGTTCGGGGCGCAGGCCGCGCGCACGCCGACCAATCTGGGGCTGGATCAGGAAGACCGGGATCGGCTCCGCATGGCCGCAGCAAGACTGGTGGAGCGGGGCCGGCATGCGGCGCGCACCGTGGGGCAGGCCACCGGGCAGATCGATCCCTCGAATCAGGCCTTGCCGATCGAGCAGCGAGTCTTGAGGTAGGCGCTCGAGCGCTCGTTCAACATGACGAAGTAGGACAGACTGGATTGTCCAAACTTTTCACTGTGGACTTCTCACTTCTTACTTGCCCCAATAACGATGCTCACCGGCCCCTCTTGGGATGAATGTTCGGAACTGGCCCTGGCGCGTGTTCAGGCGTCAGGGGCCGAGTATGGCGATGTTCGAATTCAGGAAAGCCTGACCCAGACCCTCACGGGCGAGGATCGCCGCATCGCGCGCATCCGCGACCAGCAGGATCGGGGGTTCGGGGTACGCGTCCTGTATCGAGGGGCCTGGGGATTCGCCGCCAGCTCCATCCTCTCCCTCGAAGAGGTGCCGCGAGTGGCTGCTCTCGCCGTGGAGATCGCCAAGGGCTCCGCAAGTCTGCTCCAGGATCCCGTACAGTTGGCCGCGGAGCCGGTCCATCACGCCGGGGTGGTGACGGCCGCGCGGGTCGATCCCTTTGCGATACCGCTGGAGGACAAGACGCGCCTCTTGCTGGAGACGATGGAGGCGCTGCACCGACAAGCCGGCATCGCGCGCAGCACGGCGGCCTTGTGGGCTCGCCGGGACATGAAACTCTTCGCCTCGACGGAAGGCTCCCGCATCCGCTTTGATCTGCTGGCCTGCCAGGGCGAGTTCAGCGCGACCGCGGTGCATGATGGTCGGTTTGCCACGCGGAGCTTCAATACGCCTTCTCTGCGAAGGGGCTACGAGCTCATGACGGAGGTCGACTTCCTGGCAGAGGCTCCGCGCGTCGCCGCGCAGGCGGTCGAGAAAGTCCGCGCGCCTCAAGTGGAGGCCGGCCGGTACGACATGATCTTGGACCCCGAACACCTTTCGCTGACCGTCCATGAGTCGTGCGGCCATCCGAGCGAGTTGGATCGGGCGCTGGGCTATGAAGCCAATTACGCCGGCACCAGTTTTCTCACCACCGACAAGCTTGGAGGCTTCCGCTACGGCTCTCCGCACGTCAATCTCGTCGCCGATAACACCGAGCCTGAGACCTTGGCGGCCACCGGCTACGACGACGACGGCGTGGCCTGTCAACGGTGGGACATCGTGCGGGACGGCATCTTTGTCGGCTATTGCACCAATCGCGAGGTGGCGTCCAAGATCGGAGAGACGCGCTCACGGGGTTCGAATCGCGCCGATGGCTGGCAGAGCGTCCCGATGGTCCGTATTGCGAACATCGGGTTGGAGCCGGGCCGGGCGTCACTGGACGAACTGCTCGCCGACGTGAAGCGCGGCATCTACATCGAAGGGCATGGCTCCTACAGCATCGACCAGCGTCGCTACAATTTTCAGTTCGGCGGCGATGCCTTCTGGTTGATCGAGAACGGCCGGCGGACGCACATGCTGCGGGACGTCGTCTATCACGGCATCACGCCGGAATTCTGGGGGCGCTGCGACGGCGTGGCGGACCGGACTCACCGACGGCGGTACGGGTTCATCACCTGCGGCAAGGGACAGCCGGGCCAGTCCGGCTGGATGACGCATGCCGCGTCGCCGGCGCGATTCCGGGAGATCAGCGTGATCCGTGGACAGGCGGCGACATGACCGCCGGCTCGATCACACCGTGGCCCGCCATGACGAGTCAGGAGGAATTTCGATTCCTCTCCGACCTGGTCCTCACGCACTCCTCAGGCGACCACACGCTGGTCGGCCTGCACGATCAACGAACGGGCACGACTCGGTTCGCCAATAATCAGGTCGTGCAGAACGTCGACGCCCGGCGAGGGGTCTTCACGGTCACCGTCGCATTCGGGGCCCGCCATGGGACGGCCAGTACGACGGACTTCACGGCGGGGGCCGTACAAGAGACGTTGACACGCGCGGAACAGATCGCGCGACTCTCGCCGGACGACGCGGAGTATCTTCCCCCGGTCGGGCCCCAATGGTTTCCCG
Organism: Nitrospira sp.; assembly: GCA_005116795.1. Lineage (GTDB taxonomy): Bacteria > Nitrospirota > Nitrospiria > Nitrospirales > Nitrospiraceae > RSF151. The sequence goes on from SWDL01000333.1 coordinate 3,103, forward strand.
CGCTGCCGTCCTCTCGACCGGACACAGCCGCCGCCGGTCCGGCCCGGCGCGTGGCATTGGCACGAACGGCTGTCGAAGCAGTGGCCGCCGAGGAGCTGCTCTGCGCGGGCATCGTGACCTCCGGGGTCCATGCGGTGGGCGTCGCGGCGAACAGCGGTTTGTTTGCCTTCGAAGAGCGAACGGACGCCCGGTTCAGCGTGACGGTGCAGGCCGGCGATGCCACGGGCTGGGCCTCGGCGGCGCACCGATCGTTCGATCACCTGCAAGTCCCCGAGCGGACGCAGATTGCCATCGACAAGGCGCGGCAGTCGGTGAACCCGCGGGAGGCGCCGGCCGGGCGCTACACGGTCATTCTGGAGCCGTCCGCGGTGGCTGGGCTGCTCTCCTCGCTCATCTGGAAGCTGGATGCGAAGTCCTACGACAAGGGCACGAGCCCCTTCGCCGGGAAGCTCGGATCCCGGATCGTGGACCCACGCCTCACCCTTCGAAACTGTCCGGACCATCTGGATCTCCTCGCCGCGGGCTTCACGTCGGAAGGGCTCCCGAACGGCGACAGCGTCTGGATCGATGCCGGCGTGCTGACGAATCTCCTGCACGACCGATTTACCGCAAAGGCCCATGGCCTGGCCGCCATCCCCACGCTGGACGCGCCGCTGCTCTCAGGGGATGAGTCCAGCACCGAGGATGTGATCGCCGGCACGGCACGTGGAATCCTCGTCACCAACTTCTGGTATCTGCGCGTGGTCAATCCTATGGATCTGACCCTCACCGGTATGACAAGGGATGGGACCTTCCTCATCGAGGATGGGCGGATCGTGTCGGGCCTTCGCCACTTCCGGTTTCATGAAAGCCCCCTCCGGGCCTTCAATCAACTGGAGGCCTTCACGGCCCCGGCGGAAGCCATCACAGCGGAAACCGGCAAGCTGCTGGTGCCCGCCATGCGGATCAACGACTTCAACTTCTCGAGCGTGACGAAATTCTAAGGACTACGCCGATTCCCGGCCTGTCGAGATTGCCAATCGTCACCATGACTGACCCATCCAACCAAAGCGCCGCGGTCTCCTGTAGAATAGACTCAATCGCCTGTAACGAATGGACCGGTGGACAGACACATGGACAAGGGCGGGAGCCCATTCTGTCGATCGGTCTGAAGCTGTGAGGGAAGGGAGGGGACGATGGATAGGAAATGGACGATCTATCTGACGGCGTTCGGCGTGGCGGTCACACTGGGCCTGTGGGGGATGCTTCATTCAGCGACGGGGGGCGCGACGGCCAAGGCCACCTTTGCTGGCGGCTGCTTCTGGTGCATGGAAGAGGTGTTCGAGGGGGTGGGCGGAGTCGTCTCCGTGACCTCCGGCTACACCGGCGGCCAAGCGGCGAATCCGGGCTACAAGGACGTGTCTGCGGGGACGACGGGCCATGCCGAGGCCATCGAGGTGCTCTACGATCCGACGAAGGTGACCTATGAACAATTACTCGACGTGTTTTGGCGGAATGTGGATCCCCTGACGCCCGACCGGCAGTTTTGCGATGTCGGAACTTCATATCGGACCATGATCTTCTATCACGACGACGCACAGAAGCGGGCCGCGGAGTCGACCAAGACGGCCATCGAACGGTCCAAGCGCTTTCGCGAGCCGATCGTCACCCAGATCGTGGCGGCGAGCCAGTTTTACCCGGCGGAGGAGTATCACCAGGACTTCTACAAGAAAAATCCGTTCCGGTACAAAGCATACAAGTTCAACTGCGGGCGCGCTCAGCGCCTGTCGGATCTCTGGGGGAAGTCCTAACGAGAAGGGACGATCGTATGTTGGTGGGATTGATCGGCGCGATCTTCGTCTTGAACGCGCTGCACACGGTCGACCACGTGCTCCGCGGAGATTTCCACTGGCCGTTGGATGCGCAGTCCATCGTATTTGTTGCGATCACGGTGACGATCAACGTGGTGCTGGGAGTGGGACTCTGGCTGTCTGGAAAGGGGCGGCTGGGCTGGCGGTTTTGGGCGGTGACGGGCGCGATTGGGTTGGCCTTCGGCTGGTTCTCCCATTTCAGCCCCTTCACCGATCAGCCACCGATGCGCATCTATGGGGCGTACCAATCGGCAACGGCTGGAGGGCTCGCGGTGGCTCTGCTGGTTCTCTTGATGCTCACCGTCCTGGCCACGACCGTCTATGCCGGGTTTCGGTGGAGCGGCGCACGCCGAGCATGACGGCAGCTCCCATTTCTTTCCCACCCCTCACTCCTCACCCCTCACTCTCCGCTCCCGTTCCCCCTTCGCCAGCCACCACCCGAGCCAGGCCCACAGGATCATGACCGGCGCCAGCGCCCAGGCGATGAGGGCCGTCGAGGCGCCCAGCGCCTTGATGCCCGACACCAGCCATCCGGTGGAGGCATCGCCCCCGCGTGACACGGCCGTATCGATAAAGTTCTTGGCCTTATATTTCTCCTCCCTCGGTACGACCGTGAAGAGAATTTCGCGCGCCGGTTTCGAGACGGCATATTCGCCCACTCGCCGGACCACGGTCACGGCGATGATCAGCGACAGGGCCTGATCCATCCCGAGCGCGGCGAATCCCACCAGACTGACCACCGGCAGCACCAGCAGCGCCGTGGCGAGCCCGAACCGCGCGATGAGCCGGTTCGTGCCGAACAGTTGCACGACCAGCGTGAGCCCATTGACCAGCAGATCGATCCGGGCGAATAACTGCGTCCGTTCCGTGGAGGCGGAGATGGTCTCCGCCACTGTTCGGGTTTGCTCCATGTACAAGAACGTGGCGGTTGCCGTGAGGCAGAGCAGATAGCCGCAGATGGCCAGCAAGTAGGGCGAGGACACGGTGAGCCGGATGCCGGCCCAGATGCTGCCTCTCAGCGGCTGTTCGGGGGGCGCGTGGTGTGCTCGTGTTCGGCCGGCGGTCCCGCGATCGAGTCGATGGATGCAGGCCAGGCACCCGAGCAGCAACAAGTCGGAGAGGAGCATGAGGGGCGGGATGCCCATGAGCGCGGGCAGCGAGCCGGCCAGCGCCGGACCCACCAGGGCGCCGGTGCTGCCGCCGGCGGCGATCACGCCGAAGAGGCGCGCGCCTTGCTCCGGCGTGAACAGATCAGCCATGAAACTCCAGAACACCGAGACCACGAAGAGATTGAACACCGAGAGCCACACAAAAAAGACGCGCGCGACCCAATCCGGGGCGATGTGCGCCGCCATCAGCACATAGAAGACCGCCAGATTCGCGGCAAAGAAGGTGTACACCGTCATGAGCAACCGATAGCGGGACAAGCGGGCGGAGAGGAGTCCGAAGAGCGGGGTGACAGTCAGCAGCGTCACAAACGTGCCGGTCATCATCCATGGCAGGTTGCGCAGGCCGCCTTGAATGACCATCTCGTCCCGCACCGGGCGCAGGACGTAGTAGCCGCAGAGCAGGCAGAAAAAGTAGGCGAAGGCCCAGATCAGCGGGAGCACCTCATGGGGCTCCGCCTTGGCGAGCGCGATGAGTCGTTCTCGCATGGTCATCGCTGTTTCTGCCACAACCAATAGAGCGGAAGGCCCGCGAGGACCGTCCCTAGTCCCAGCAACGATTCCATCGGCCGCACGATGAGACCGTAGCCGACGAGCCCGGCGGCGCCGGTCATCAACAGTCCGGGGAGCCAGGGATAGAAGGGCACCAGATAGGGGCGCGCGAGGCTCGGGGCCTTCCTGCGCAGCACGAAGAGCGCGCCGACCGTCAGCGCCGTGAACCCGACCAGGACGAAGCCGCTGTAGACGACGATTTGCTCGTAGGTGCCGGTAAGGATGAGGATCGAGGCCCAGGCGCTCTGGAGAACGAGGGCGCGAACGGGAATGCCGCTGCCCGGATGAACGGCGGCGGCCCACGGCAGAAACAGGCCATCCTTTGCCATGGCCCAATAAATCCGTGGTCCTGCCCACACCATCGCACTGACCCCGCCTGCGATGGCCATGCAGATTAATCCGGCGGCCCATCGGGCACTCGCGGGACCCCACAAGGCCGCGGCGACTTTCTCAGCCACCGGCAGCACCGGTTCCTGGGCGAGCGCGGTCACCGGCAGCGCGTAGAGGTAGACAAGATTGAGAAGGAGATAACATCCCAACACGGTCGTCGTGCCTGCGATCAGAATAGAAGGGATCGTCCGAGGCGGGTCGTCGATCTCCGCCGCGATGTAGCCGGCGACGTTCCACCCCAGGTAGCAATACAAGGCGAAGATCAAGGCCACGAGCAACCCGCCGGGCCTCATCGAGGCGTGCGGGGCCGGCTCCGACAGGTGCGTCCACTGTCCCGCTCCCCCAATGAGCCCACCGACGACAAAGACCAGAATGGCAAGCACTGTGGCGGACGTGAGGCTGCGCTGGAGTCTGCCGCCGGCTCCGAGACCCGAGGCATGGACGGCCGTCATGCTCCACAGTAACGCGAGCGCGATCCCTTGGCCGATCCAGCCTGTGTCGCCGTCTGCGCGGATAGTCCGGAGCGCATAGGAGGCGAAGCCGACCGAAGAGGCGGCAACCGCCGCGCCGAAGCCGATGGTCAACGACGTCCAGCCGCTGAGAAAGCCGAGCAGCGGACCGTAGGCCTCGCGCAGATAGACATAATCGCCGCCGGCCCGAGGCAGGGCCGCGCCCAGCTCGGCGTAGCAGAGGGCGCCGGCGAGCGCGATGAGTCCGCCGATCAGCCAGAGGGCGAGAATGGCGATCGGATCGCCAAGCTCCCGGGCCATGAATCCGGTGGTGGTAAAGACGCCACCGCCGATGATGTTGCTGACCAGGAGACAGGCCGCCGTGAACCAGGTGACGGTGGGCTTGCCGGGCTCGTGACGCGTCGTGTGTGAAGCATGAACGCCGGCTGGTCCCTTCGATTGAATCATTGTCCGAGGAATTGAGATGTGTTCATTGAACCATCGACGAGTGCAGCATTGTGTCATTGCCGAAGGGCTGTTTTCCAAATGG
>SWDL01000405.1 GCA_005116795.1 Nitrospira sp.
CGTACCAACTCCCGTCGGCTTCCTGCTCCCGTCGCAGAAAGGCCAGGGCCCGATGGGCAGCCGGATGGGATTGGTCATACCCCAGGGTCCCCAGCATTTCCAAGCATCGACCGGCCAGATCGGCCGTGCTGGGATCGAGGAGCGCCCGATGGTCGGCGAAGGGAATCAAATTGAACACCATGTGGTTGTTGTCTTTGTCGTACGCCCCCCATCCGCCATCGGTGTTTTGCATGGCCAGGACCCAGCGCGCACCGCGCACAATCGACCCACGTTGGGCGGACCGATCAGGCATGTGGAGCTTCGCAAGAGCCATGATGACGACGGCCGAATCATCAACGTCCGGATAGCATGCGTTCTCAAACTGAAAGTACCATCCCCCGGGCTCAGCCTCCGGCGCAGAGACCTTCCAATCGCCGACGGTGTTGGCCTGGCAGGAGAGGAGCCAGTCGGCCGCCTTGATGAGAGCGGGATGGTTCTGCCCCACACCGGCCTCCACGAGCGCGTTCATCAGTAACGCGGTATCCCAGCTGGGCGAGAAGCAGGGCTGCAGGTGCATCGCCGGCGCGTCGCCGGTCTCATCCGTCACGACATCATGCACCTCGAGCGCTTCAATCTCCCTCAGGGCTTTCACGACGAGGGGATGGTCGACGGGATACCCGAGGCACCGTAGCGCCACGACCGAGTTGGCCATCGCCGGATAGATCGCGCCCAGACCTCCGCTCCCTTTGATGTGATCGAGCATCCACGCGGCGGCCCGTTCCAAGGCCAGGCGTCTGAACGGCTTGACCGGCAGGCGATCATAGAGCTTGAGGAACGCATCGACGGTGATGAAACAATTTCGCCAGGTGAACATTGCCGCATCACGGTTGAACGGCCGTTCACGTCGATAGGACACCTGCTCCGGCGGCGTGAGGTAGAGCTCCGAGATCCCCTGATGAGGCTCAAGCCGGCAGAGCGGCTTATGCGCGAAGACGATCAGCAGCGGGACCAGCACGGCCCGCGACCAGTAGGACATGGCGTAGACGCTGAAATAGAACCGCTTCGGGAAGAACAAGACCTCCGGAGGCATGCTGGGGACGCCTCGCCAGTCATATTGACCGAACAACGCCAGCGTGATCTTCGAAAACACATTGGCCGACACGACTCCGCCTTTGTCCAGGATACCGTCCTTCGCCTGGAGCATGAACGGCTCCTCGGCGGACACCCCAACCAGCTTCAGGGCGAAGTAGGCTTTGACGGAGGCACTGATCTCCGAAGGCCCGTCCGTATAGATCGGCCATCCTCCATCCGGCAACTGGGCGGCACGGAGGTAGCGAACCGCCTTGGCTTCTCGTGCCTGGTCCACAACCCCTAAGAAGCGGCGCAGCATGAGGTATTCAGACGTCAGCGTGGAGTCCGCCTCCAGTTCGGCAGCCCAGAATCCCTGTGAGTCCTGCTGCCGGAAGAACCAGGCCTGGCTCTTTCGCACGGCGTCGTCGATCACTTCCGACTGTCCGGGAATGTGGCAGCCGGTCTGACGCCGACCGCTCTGGTCCGGAGTGGAGGAAGCTTGGGGGTTGTGCGAGACCAGCCGGAGGGAGGGCCCGGTACCTTGCGCCTGCGGGCCCGCATGCAAGGAGCCCCCATGGGCAAACAGGCGGTCAGAAAGACGGGTCATCAGGTGTTTCAGCAACTTCATGACTGTGAGAGATTCCTCGTCCTCAAGCGAGAGGGCGCCATCGCGGAGACCCCTAAGTTCCCTCAATGAGCGAATCTATAAATTGCGCACGGCAACCCATTGATAGGTAAGGGATTTATAACAGACGAACGATTGAAACGTCAATAATGGAGCCCATCGGCCCCTCCTCCTTCTTGCCATGGACGATGCTTGGAGCAGCAGGTTGACGGACGGGCGAGGTCCGGCGCGGCTCAAGCCGGCTGCATATCCGCGAGGTGAACCGAGACCAGCTTCGAAATACCGGGCTCCTCCATCGTCACGCCGAACAGGGAATCGGCCACGGACATGGTCCGCTTGTTGTGCGTGATCACCAGGAACTGCGCCTCGCCGGCGAGATCCTGTAATACGGTCGTGAAGCGACCGATGTTTTCTTCGTCCAATGGGGCATCGATCTCGTCCAGAATGCAGAATGGGGTCGGGCGAATGAGAAAGCTGGCAAAGATCAAGGCCATCGCGGTCAGAGTCTTCTCCCCGCCGGACAGCATGCTGATATTTTTCAGCCGCTTCCCGGGAGGTTGCGCCACGATATCCACGCCCGGCTCATCGCCGGCCTGTGGCTCGCCCCCCTCCGGCTGCGCCTCAGGCTGCGTGAGGACCAGCTCGGCGCGGCCTCCAGGGAAGAACCGCCCGAAGACTTCGCCGAAGCGCTCCTGAAGCTGCCGGAACGTGTCCTGGAACATCTGTCCGGTCGTCCGGTTGATGCGCGTGATGATTTCCCGAAGCGATTCGATCGAGTCGGCTAAGTCCGCGTCTTGGGTCGTCAAGAACTGATGCCGCTGCTCGAGCTCCTCGCATTCCGAGATCGCCGCTTGATTGATAGGGCCCATGCGATCCAGCCGGTCCCGGACTTTCTGCAACTGCTCCCGCAATTCACTGTCCGGCGCCACCGGAGCCGGTTCGATCAGATCCGCTTGTGGAAGCGAATCGAGGACCGCCGCGGCTTCAAGAGACAGTTTGTACGTGTCGGCGAGCGCCTGCTCCATGTCCGCCAGCTTCGTCCGAACCTCGGCGCGACGGACTTCGGCGTCGGTCCGGGCCTGCTGAATCGAGGAGAGCCGCCCACGGACCGCGGTCATGTCCTTATCCATCTGCGCCAGATGCAGTTGATGGGTCGTCAGCTCCTCATGCACGGCGGTCAGTCGTGCTTTGACGAGGACCATCTGCCGATCGAGATCACGAAAGGCCAGCTCCACGCGCGCTCCCTCGGCCTGCCCCTGCTGGATGGCGGTCTCCTGTTCTTGGAGATCGATCTGCAGTCGGGCTGTCCGCTGCTCGCGGATCTCCTGCTCCTGGACAGATCGCGTGAGGTCACGCCCCCAGTGTTCATACTCCTTCGCCATCATCCCCATCGCCAGCCGCAACTCGGCCACCTCGCGATCCAGCGAGTGATAGTCCTCTCCGACTTGATGGAGCGTCAGGTTGGCCTGAGCCAGGGTGGCCTCACCCATCGTCTTGCGTTGAATGATCTGCGCGAGTCGCGCGCGTACCGTCTCCAAGTCGGCCTCCAGGCGCATCCGATCCTCGTCGGCTGCCTGACGTTCCCGCGTGAAGGTGTCCAGGCGCTGATCCAGCCCCTTCACCATCCCCTCAAGCGTGGCCACGTCCTTCGAGAGCGTGGCGGCCCGAAGCTCAGCCTCGCGGAACTGCTCGTCCAAGGCGCCCACATGCGCTCGAGCCGTCTCAAGATGCCTCACGGCCTGCCCCCGTTGCGCCTGCTCCTGGGTCACGACGGCCACCAGCGCATCGTGAGCCTGCTGAAGGTCTGCAACCTCGCGCTTCCGCTGTAGCACGCATCCGGACGCGCTGATCGTCCCCCCGACGACGACGCCGGACGGATCAAGCACCTCGCCCCCCACACTCACAAACGTCGGCCCCTCCGGCGCCTGCCAGCTCCCTCCCCGCCAGAGCGCAAGCGCCACGTCAAGCTGCTCCACCACGACGACACGGTGGAACAGACAGGCAAGCGCCTCCTTCGGCGCCCCCTTCACCCCCAGGAGATCCACCGCGCGTCCCAAGACACCTGGCGCCCCATCGATCTCCTTCCACCAGGATTCGGGATTCGGGCGATCCGTCCATCGGAGGGAGTGGGGCACGAAGGCCCCACGTCCCATTTCGTGCTGCGACAGATAGGCCACCGCATCCTGGGCCTGGCTGGGATCCTCTACCATCCAAGCCCGCACGCGATCGCCGAGCACCGCTTCAATGGCTCGTTCCAAACCCGCCGGCACCTCCAGCCATTCCGCCACGGCTTCGCCGACCCCTTCGCAAAGGGCCCGCAGCGACCGGCTCTGCTCTCCTTCCCGCCCATACCCCATGTCCTCGCGCATGACGCCGGTCAAGGTGCGGAGACGAGACTCGGCCGCGGCGACATCCGCCGCCCGGCGCGCCAGATCCGAGTCCAGCATCCGCAAGCCTTCATCGAGTCCCAGTACGGCGAGGGACGCGGCCTGTCGCCGGTCCTGAAGCGCCCGCACATCCCGTTGCACCGCGATCAGCAACTGAGCGGCCTCCTCAAGGCGTTGCCGCGCATCGCGTCGCTGCGCATCGGCGTCAGCCAATTCTCCGGCCAGCCGTTCAGCCCGCCGGGTCCCTTCGAGGACACGGGCCTCCATCCCCGACACCGCGTTTTCTCCGTTCACCACCTGGATGGCCAGATCATGCGCCTCGCGACGAGCTTGCTCGGCCTGTTCGTTGATCGTCCCGCGCCGGTCCGCCAGCCGCTTGAGCTGTCCTTCTTGGTTCCGCAATTTCTCGCTCAACTGTGTCGCCTGGACTTCAGCCGAGGCGACCTTGGCGCGCAAGACCTCGAGCTGTTCACCGGCCTGCGAGCGATCCTGCTCCAACCGGGCCAGTTCCTCGCGTCCCCGGATCTGTTGCTCCTGGAGCAGCCCGACCCGATGGGCGATGATCTGCTGATCCGCCGCGGCTTGGGCCTGCTGCTGTTGAAGCCGCGAGGCCTCTTCCTGCACGAGCAGGACCGCCGCTTCTTGCTGCTGACGGACCAGCCGGCGCTCTTCGATGGCCGCGTGCAGGCCGGCCTGTTCCGCCGCGTCGCCGCTCTCACGGTCCGCGAGGGCGGTCAGCTCCCCTTCGGCCGTGGCCAGCTTCTCGGACCAATGAGCATGACGGTGGCGAAGAAGAGACACGATTGAAGTGCGGCTTGCTTGCCCTCACCGGTTTTTTGACCCT
>SWDL01000334.1 GCA_005116795.1 Nitrospira sp.
GTACAAGCGGACTTTCCTCACGAGCTCATCTGGATCGCTGAAGAATTCGGCTTCAGTACCCTCTTCATAAAGCCGTTGGTGTTCGGCTGTCCGTTCAGCTAAGAGAAACGTCCCGCAGGCCGGGATTTCAAACGATCGCCCAGCGGTTTGATTGCGATTGATCTTTGACAGGAAACCCAAGCCAATCTTCGTGCCACGCAGGCAGTTGACATAGTCTTCCCCGCCGAGAAAGCGCGCGTGGACCACACCCGACAACTCACGAAGGTGAGACGCTTTGTGCCAATTCCACCCATAGATCGAGACGGGCAGATCAGCTTTCACCAGGGCCAACACATAGTTCTCTGTCGCCGGTTCCCAATGCCCCACAAACGTAACAGCGTGAGACCATCTCGCCTGCCCCTGATCAGACAACGCGCGCGGGCAGAATCGTTCGTGGTCGTATCCCAGAGAGGTGAGCTCGACTTGCGAGCCGCCTCGTCGGTTCATCTCCACGAGGTTCCACGAGTTCGTGGTAAAGTTCACGTCGTATAGGCGCCAATTCGCACGAAGAAGTCGGTACGCCCATCGCCCGTGTTTTGCAAAGAGATCGTCGGTGTTGTGTTGGACGAGAAACGATCCCCTTTGTTTTAGCATCCTCAGAGTGAGCGAATAGATCCAAAACCCCTTGTCAATCCATATGACATCGGGCTGTACCTTGTTGGCCTTGCGTAGGAGAAGTCGATTAGCTTCGAGAAAGCTCATGCCGAAGCACGCCTGATTCTCTGCATAACGGTACAATCGGGGACCTTTCTGCCCGACAAACGAAGTATCGAGGATGTCCACAAACTCGTGGAGGGTCTTGATAGCCTTAAGGCGGGCCAAGCACGTCCCTCCCGGGTTAAGCGGACCAACATACAGCAGCCGCACGCGTTCACCTTGCCTTCAATCTGTGTGATTTCGGAGCAATCCGCCCTTCACTTCAGAATCCCAAACCATCAAGGTGCCATGCTCTGACTTTACGCCGAGCCGACACGTTCCTCACGCAGAATGTCGCAATAGAGGCGAGCCATTCGGTCCCCTGTGTATTTCTGTTCATAGTGTTCCATGACAAAGGCTCGACCGGCACATCCCATATCTGCCGCAAGCTGCGGATCTGTGATCAACCGTTCAATGGCGCCCGCTGCAGCTTCGGCATTCTGCTTCGGGATAATGAAGCCGGTCACACCGTCTTTCACCACTTCGGGAAGCCCCCCCACATCCGACACGACGACAGGCAGCCCACATGCAGACGCCTCGAGGACGGAGACACCAAAGCTTTCACTGAGCGAGAGACAGACATACACGGACAATCGGCGAAGGTAATCCGGCACAGCGCAGGCAGGAACTTTTCCCGTGAAGTCCGTAAGGTGCGCGACTCGGAGTTCAACCGCGAGCTGCTCCAATTCAGTTCGCAAGCTCCCACCGCCAACAATGAGAAGTCGCAGGGGACGGTTCGGATTTCGCTTGACGACGATCGCAAAGGCTCTGAGCAGATACTCAATACCATACACAGATTCCAGCGACTTGACGGTGCCAATGGTGCAGACGGTGGATGATTCGCGATCAGGACGCGGGTAGTAGGTGGTCCCGTCGACGCCGAACGGCGTGAGGGCAATCGGTCTTCGTGGCTTGACAAGTCTTTCCGTCTGCACCTTCATGGCTACACTGGTCGAGGCCAGATAGTCTGCGGCCAGTAAATTCGCCCGGATCATCCAGTTTTTCCACTTCGAATGAGAGGGAACGAGCAACACGTCGCTCCCCCAGAACGAAAGCAGCGTGGGATGGAAGCAGGTACGTCTCGAAAGTGTTCCATACCCCCCGGCGTAGTGGGTGTGAAGGAAAGCCGGCTTGATGCGTCGGAGGATGGCTCTCAAAGATAGCGTATTGAGGACATAGCCATGAGGGGCTGCGAATGGCAATCGATGAAGCGTGATCTGCTTGTCGAGGAGGTTGTGCGGCGTGGGTGAGTGCATCGTGATCAAGTGGATGTTGTATCCATGGTGGGCCATCTCGTGGACCCAGCGTACCGTATGGATTGAGGACATGGCGGCCAAAAAGGCGACCGTTACCTGTTCTCCGGGGTTAGTCACGGATGATGTGCTCGGCTCAATAACCCGAATTGCAATGGGCAGGATGCGTTAGGCGGTCAGCGGGAGTTGCAGGTGCGACAGTATCACAGGCCACGGGGCGTCGCGAAAGGTCGTGGCGTTTCGGCCCTTGATCCGCTTCATGAGATAGTGGCGCAGGCTCCTGCCTCCAAGATGGCGATGGCCGAGCTCCTTCCAGAGCAGATACGCCATTGTCGGCCGACCGAGCAAGAGAAACCGGAGTGATGCGTCCCAATACCTGAAGGTCTCTCTCACGAGCCACTCTCCATAAATTGTCTGAACTAGGGGCTGGTCCCGAAACAGCTCGTCCTGCTGGTGCCACTTTTCCACAAGGCGAAATGTGTGCCGGCACCATTTGACTGAGCTGGCCATCTGCTCCCTGATCTGTCCCGGAGGATCGTCGCGGATGAATACCAGGTGGGAGGGAACGTATGCGCTCGGATACCGCCCACGCAAGTTAATCCAACCATCGCCGTCTGCTGCCGGCTCCATGTTCAGATCAAATCCTCCCGCATCAAGAAAACGCCTTCTGTGGACTAGAGTCATCGTCGGGGTCCCAAAGAAATTCCCGAGAAGGACAAATTCTCGCGGGGGAGTGGGTCTCATCGCGTACAATCCGTCTGGGACGTACGTGCGCTCACTTTCTCTTCCGTCTTGTTGACGAATCGCGCCACAGCCGATCAGTGCCGTGTCTTTCGGCAAGCATGATACAGCCGCCGCCATTTCAGCGACACAATGGGGCAGCAGCTCGTCGTCGCCATGGAGGAACTTCATCCACTCTCCCTTCGCGAGTTCGAGGCACCGGTTGTGATTCCCATAGGCTCCCAGATTGGTCTCGTTCCGAACCACACGCAACCGTGGATCAAGGATTGAAGACGCAACCTCATAGGTGCCGTCGGTTGACTGATTATCGACAACAATCACCTCGATCTTGGAGTACGTTTGAGCCAACGCGGACGTGATCGCGCGCCTCACGCATGAAGCCATGTTGAAGACGGGAATGCAGATCGACACTAGCATGGGGAGGCGAACCTTTCGGATTGCAACTTCACCATTCCTCCGATCACAACTGGTAATGCGCCGCGACAGCGTCCCCATGAAACATCTTGACCGTTTCCAGGGAATACTCGTGAAGATGCTTGCCGATCAGACTCAGCTTCTTGAGCAGATCGTTCGTCACCGTGATGATGTGGCAACCCACCGAATCCGCATGGAAGATGTTCAGCAACTCACGAGGGCTCGCCCAGATCAATTCCAGGTTGGGATAGGGCCGGAGCAACTCCACGGCCGCGGCCATAACCGGCACCGGATCACGCCCGGTGTCGGCGATTCGTCCTGCGAAGACCGAGACATACCCGGCCGGACAGTCTGCAAGACATGGAGCAATATCTCGAACTTGACCCAACGTCAACAGTGCGGTCACATTGATCTGCACCCCTCTCCGAGCGAGCCGTCTCACAAGATCATGGGCCGGCTTACCGTGGGTATTCGTAATAGGGATTTTCACGAAGACATGCTTGCCCCACTCCGCAATTTCCAGCGCCTGCCGCTCCATCTCCGCAAAATCATCAGAGAAGACCTCGAAGGACATCGGACGATCGGGGATCGCTTGCAAGACTTCTTTGGCAAATTGCCGGTAATCGACGACACCGGCCTTTCGCATGAGTGTCGGGTTCGTCGTGAATCCCGTAATGATCGGATTCCGATACATCTCCAACATGCCTTGCCTGTCCGCTCCATCGGCAAAAATTCTCACCCGCAGATCCGTCAACCTTTTCAAGTTCCCCTCCTCTCCTTTGAGATTACCGCACGGCCTCCCACTTCATTCCTCTCGCCAGCAGAGCGGGATGAGACACCAGAAGATGCCACACGACTGCCTGAAATGCCTCCGCATGAGGTGTCACGGTCGCTGGATTGACAGTCGGCACAATGACGCAGGCGTCTGCCACCTGAGCCGTATATCCACCATCGCGGCCGACGATCCCGTATATCTTCGCCCCGACATGACGCGCATGCCGAATGGCTTCCACAAGATTGACGCTGACCCTCTTCTCCTCATGGCCGCCTCCGACCGATAAAACGAGAATGGCATCGAGAGGTCCGAGACGGCTTCCCATCAGCCAATTCGCATAAGCCGTCTCCCAGCCCTCGTCGTTGATCCACGCAGTCAACTCTGACACATTGTCGGTGGGAGCGTAGGTCTCGATTCGACAAATCTTTCTGAAGTCGTTGACCGCATGGGCGGCATTGCCCGCGCTTCCACCCACGCCAAGAACAAACAACCTCCCTCCTCTCGCGCGCAATTGAACGAGTCCATCAACGAGTCCCACGATCGCCTCCGGCGACAGCCTAGCCGCAATCTCGCCGACTTCCGAGAGATATTGAGCAACATAGGGCGCGGCTTGAATCATGAGACGGCACTCCTCAGGATAATTGCAGCAGCCTCGTCGAGATCGGCCACGACATGGTTGGCTGACACATCTGCGTTGTATGGTCGTCGCACCAGGATCGTCGTGCATCCAGCCTCTTGACCTGCCCGCATATCCCGCCAGGTGTCGCCGACCATGAAGGAGCCCGAGAGATCGGCCCCGGTCTCCGATGCCGCCTGAAACAAAAGCCCCGGCTTCGGTTTGCGACAGGAACAGCCGTCCTCATTGTCATGTGGGCAAATGAGGACGCGTTCAACGGGGAGGGTCGCGAGGATCTGGCTGGTG
>SWDL01000335.1 GCA_005116795.1 Nitrospira sp.
CGTGACGAACGCACCGTGCCCCCGTGGCTGTACAAGTTGTTTACCGGCCGGCAGTATCCCTATGTCCGCCGGCTGGCGAAATTCGCCAATCCGTCGGTGCCTGGCGAAGACCGACGGGAGCCGACCCAGGAGGAAATCGACGCCAAGTTTTGGGAGGTCTTTCCGCGCTGCTCGGCCAAGATTCTCCAGGAAGTCAAAACGGGGATGATCGTGATCTTTACCGAGCTGGGCGCCTTCCCGCCGGGCGGCTATCAGGAGCTGGTCGACCATCCCGAGGACTTTCTGGCCGCGACCTACGGGAAGAAGAAAATCAAAGTGAATTTCTACGACGGCGAGAACTTCGTCTGCACGATCAATTTCAAAGTCGCGGGCTGGGCGGGACACGACGAAGGACATTGAATCAGTTGATCAGTGAACCATTGGATCATTGGTTTCAAACAATGGAACAATGATCCGATGAACAGATGAATCAATTTGGGAGCTGACGATGGGACGACCGAAGATCACTGTAGTGGGAGCGGGCAATGTCGGCGGAACCGTGGCGCAGCGACTGGCGGAGACCAGTTGCTATGACGTGGTGCTGGTCGACATCGTCGAGGGGGTGCCCCAGGGGAAGGCGCTGGATTTGACCCAGGCCGGCGCCATCTGCGGATACCGGAGCCGGATCATCGGCGCGAACAGCTACGACGACACCGCCGGCTCCGCGATGGCGGTGATTACCTCCGGGGTGGCCCGCAAGCCGGGCATGAGTCGGGACGAGTTGCTCGCCACCAACACGAAGATCATCAAGAGCGTCGTCGAGCAGATCATGGCGCGCTCGCCTGAGGCCATCCTCGTGATGGTCACCAACCCGCTGGATGCCATGGCCCATGTGGCGCTGCGTGTCAGCAAGCTCCCTAAGGAGCGGGTCGTCGGCATGGCGGGGATCCTGGATGCGGCGAGGATGCGGTCGTTCATTGCCGCCGAGCTGGGTATCTCCGTGGCTGAAGTGCAGGCGATGGTGTTGGGTGGGCACGGCGATACGATGGTGCCGTTGCTCCGCCATACGACTGTGGCCGGCCGGCCGCTCAGTGAATGGATGCCGAAGGACACGATGGTGGCCTTGGTCAAGCGGACGCAGGACGGCGGGGCCGAGATCGTCAATCTGTTGAAGTCCGGCAGCGCCTTCTACGCGCCGTCCGCTGCCGCCGTGGAAATGGTAGAAGCCATTCTCAAGGACCAGCGACGGGTGTTGCCCTGCTCGGCGCTGTGCCAAGGCGAGTACGGCATCTCCGGTCTGTTCGTCGGCGTACCGGTGCGACTGGGACGGGTCGGCGTCGACAAGATCATCGAGTTTGAGCTGAGCGCGGATGAACGTGCCGCGTTGACCGCTTCGGCCCACGCCGTCCGTGATCTCTGCGCCACCGTGGACAAGATTCTGGACGCGTAAGCGGGCCTCGCTTGACAAGGTTCATGGGCTGCGGTACAGACTGTCGCCCAGCAGTGCCGAGTCTGACGACAGCAGATCTCGCCGAGCGCGTCGGACTGATGCAATCAACCCTTCACAAGGTGACACGATGAAATTCCTGGAAGATCCCTATAAAACGTTGATGGCCGGCTTCGGCTTGACCGCCGTGCTTGCCGTCGCCTGGGTCATGATGGTGGGCATGCCTGAGGGCGGGGCCTGGGTGGAACAGATTTTTCGCTGGACGCACGTTCTGGCCGGCATCATCTGGATCGGGCTGCTCTATTTCTTCAATCTGATCAATGCCGGGTTCCTGAAGTCGCTTGATGCGGGACAGAAGGGCGTGGTGATTCCCCGCTTGATGCCGAACGCCCTGTGGTGGTT
>SWDL01000336.1 GCA_005116795.1 Nitrospira sp.
GATGGTTCAGCCGACCCGGACCGGATCGCCGGGATGATGGGTGGCCGGACAGCTCTGTCCGTTTCTGGCTGGTGGTCCGTCCCAGGCCGCCGTCAGATTGCCGGTCAGCGGCACGGTCCGCTCATAGACGGTAAAGTAATAGGGGTCGGCGGCGGTCAACCCGTACTGCGTTTTCAGCATCTCGTGCTGCCCCTCTGTCTGGATGTGATACCGGACCCGCGCCGTCACCGTCAGGAGAGCCGGACGATCCGGCAGGCGATACCCATACAGAAAGTCTCGACTGGCCAGCGGCAGCAGGCGGTTGTCATACACCTCTACGATCACCGGTTGCCAGAGGATCCAGCGCCCCATGGTGTCCTGATGTTGATCGAGAATCTGTCCCCCCTCATCCCTCACTTCAAACTCCACCGTGAAATGACGGTCGGGATCGCCGGTGGGAACTTTGTGGCCCGCGCCCGCATTAATCACCGTGAGGGTCAGCCGAACGTCGTCCCCCGGCTTCGGATGGGCCGGTTCCGCTTTCACCTGAACCGCGATCGCCCGCTTGACCATCTCAGGATCATGCCCACCTCGCCACAAATGCCGACGTCCCTGCCGGATGGGTGAACCCTCCGCCACCGGCCGTTCCACCTCCGGCATGTGACAACTCTGGCAGATCATCCCACGTTCCTGCATGAAGAACTTGCCTTCGTACTCGACGTAGGTCCCGCAGGGGCCGACATTGTAGAACTGCGCCGGGCCGGACACCACGTTGTGGCAGCGGGAACAGACCTGGGCCGTCCGGAAGGTGGGATCAAACTTCGTGGGATGTGGCGCCGCTGAATCATCGAATGGACCGAGCACGACGCCGTCCCGCACATGGCAGGCCGCGCAGGTGATCGACTCCTGTTGGTAGGCGGCATCAAAATGCGGATTCGGCTCCTGCACCGCCTTCTCCACCCGACCACGGGGAATATCCTTGATCAGCGTCGGCTGCTGGTTTTCCAGCGGCGCGTGACAATTCAGACAGACCCAGATGTTGTGATCCTTCTTCCAATAGGCCTGAAAAAATGGATCTTCGACGGCATGCGCATGGACGCTGCTTTTCCATTCCTCATAGATCTCGCGGTGACAGGCGCCGCAGGACTCGGCCTTCAGACTCTCCAGTCCCTCCGGAATCTTTTGATAGGGAATGGCATGGGCATAGTCCGAGCGGAGCCCGAAGATCACAACGGGCTTCACTTCGGTGTAGTAGAGGTACGTCAAGATCCCGGCGATGCCGAGTCCAACGACGACTTTAGTGGCTCTGGTCATGACGTGATCCGACGTGGAAGGAACAGCGGGCCCTTAGGCGTCCAGGAGCGCGAGGACATGCCGCTCTACTGACCCGGCCAGGGCCTGAAGATGATAGCCGCCTTCGAGGCAAGAGAGAATCCGCCCGTTTGCATGTCGCCGGGCAATCCCTGCCACAATTCCGGTGAGCCCCGCATACCCCTCTTCGGTGAGCCCCATGCCTGCCAACGGGTCATCGCGATGGGCATCAAAGCCTGCAGAAATGACGACCGCGTCCGGTTTGAAGGCGTCGGCAGCCGGCACCAGCGTCCGTTGGAACACCGCCAGATACTCCTCATCCCCCTGCCCACCCGACATCGGCACGTTGAGCGTCATGCCCTCGGCCTTCCCTTCGCCGCGCTCGTTCGCACGGCCGGTCCCGGGATAGTGCGGGTACTGATGGGTGCTGAAGAACAGAACCGTCGGATCGTCATAGAACGCATGCTGGGTGCCGTTTCCATGATGCACGTCCCAGTCCACGATCAGCACTCGTGTCAGGCCATGCCGCTTCTGAAAGTACCGCGCCGCGATGGCGACATTGTTGAAGAGGCAAAATCCCATGGCGCGATCACGTTCCGCATGGTGGCCGGGCGGTCGCACCGCGCAGAAGGCATTCGTCACCCGGCCGTCCATCATCGCATCGGCAGCCGCCAAGGCCCCACCGGCAGCCAGGTATGCGGCCGGCAACGAGCCCGGCGACAGCGAGGTGTCCGCATCGAGCGACACAGAGCCGCTCGTCGGTCGCGCGGCGTTCAGCTTCTTCACGTAGGAGGGCGCATGGATCTGCGTGATCCAGTCATCGGCCGCCGGCGCCGGATCGATCCGCACCAGTCGATCCATGACCCGGCTCCGTTCTAATTGAGACACGATGGCCCGGAGGCGATTGGGCGACTCGGGATGGCCCATGCCCATGTCATGGTCGAGATAGGCTGGATGGTAGACAAACCCGGTTACGGCCATGGCCAATGGTTCATGGCTGATGAAGGACGAAAAGGTATCCTTGGAGCATCTCTTCATCCACCATCAACCATTTAGACATACGCTCCTTTGCATGCGGCATCGTAGCACGCCGTTTCCTTCGTAGACAATCAATGGGGGCGCGTGCTAGCGTCCTGAGCTGAGACACAGCGAGCCGATAATTGTGGAGGACCGGCATGCCTCATCCGAAAATTGAACCCCTTAAGAAAGTGCTGGCGATCGACCCCCACGACGAGGTCGCGTGGTTCGGGCTCGGGAAGGCCCACATGGACGACGCAAACTTTCAGGAGGCCGTTCCGGCGCTGGAGAGTTGTCTCCGTGTGAAACCCACCTATTCGGCCGCCTATCTGGCGCTCGCCCAATCGCTCCAGAAGCTGGGTCGCGTCGAACCCTGCAAGAAGATCTGTGATGACGGCATCACGGTCTCGACCAAGAACGGGGATGCGATGGTGACGAAGCAGCTCGAGATGCTCAAGCAGACGCTATAGCTCCTGCGGCTCAGGAGCAAGGGGCTGCCGGCGCCGCTCCAATCGAGCCCGACCGGCGACGGCATACCGCGAGAGCCGGGGGGCGCCTCGCTGGTTCTCGACCGACGAACGCGCTTCCGCGCGCCTCGTGCTTTCATGATCGCCCCTCATCGGCATCTCCATCCGGCTGTTGCACCTGGTCCGGATGCTTCTGTGCAAGTTGGGCGTAGAGTTCGTCCAGCCACCGGCCCGCGCATCCCAGAATTTCTCGAACCAGAGGCTCAGGCTGTCCCGTCTTGGTCATCGTCCAGCGGGAGACGTATTCCAGGATCTGATCGCGCGACAATGAGTGCGCGGTGGTCGTCGCCAGCGCTTCCAATTCCGAGAATCCGGTGTGCACGATCTGCGATACCGTGTCCTTGCCGTAGGAGGTACTCGCGACCACGTACTGGATGGCTCGTTGGATTTCCTGGGGCGTCATGGAATCACCGGGGCGGGCTCAGGGACTCTTGCGGGAATCTTACCATCGACCAGAAGGGAGTCAATGAGAGCGAAGAAATGCTTCAGCCAGGAAGGACAGGATGGTATCATGCCCCCCGAGAGTCGAGCGATGATCAAAAGGGGGACCATGAAGCAGACCACCAAGAGACCCAAGAGCACGGCTGCGAATCTCGCCACGTCACCCGCCATGCCCGAACGATGGGATCTCTCGCATGTGCTGGACAATCCCGTCGAACAGTTCGACACCTACGTGAAGGGACTGGACGCCGAGGTCTCGCAGTTCGAAGCCTTTCGCAGCAGGCTGAGCCCGGACATCCCGAGCGAGGTCTTCCGGGACATGCTCGCCTTAAGCGAGCGCACCGCCGCGGCCTCAGCCAAGCTCGGAGCCTATGCCTACCTCTGGTTTTCCGAGAACACGAAGAACCTGGACGCCCGCACCTTCAAGTCCAAGGTCGAGGAGCGCATGGCGGGACTCCAAAACCGCACCCTCTTTTTCGACCTCTGGTGGCAATCGGTCGACCAGGCCAATGCTGAACGCTTGATGGCCGCCGCCCCCGCGCTGCGCTACCACCTCGAAACGATCCGCCGCTTTCAGCCGCACACACTGTCGGAACCGGAAGAGAAAATCATCAACCTCAAAAACATCACCGGCCGCAGCGCCGTGCATACACTCTACGACGTGGTCACCAACGGCTTCAGCTTTACGCTGACCGTGAATGGCCGCCCCAAGAAACTCTCGCGGGAAGAACTCTCCTCCTATGTGCGGCATCCGAACGCTCGCCAGCGGGAGGCGGCCTACCATGCGCTCTTCCGGGTCTTTTCCGCCAATCACGACGTCCTGAGCGAAATCTATCGGACCCTGGTGTCCGACTGGAAGAGCGAACACCTGACGCTCCGTGGATTCTCCTCGCCGATCAGCACGCGCAACCTGAGCAACGATATCCCCGATGAAGCCGTCGACACGCTGCTGAAGGTGTGCGCCAAGAATCGTGGGATCTTCCAGGAGTACTTCCGGCTGAAGGGTCGCGTGTGCAAGGTGCGGACAATGACGCGCTATCATATTTACGCGCCGGCAGCAGCGGACAGAACGCGCCGTCGGTACGGCGACGCGGTGCGGATGGTGCTGGACGCCTATCGATCATTTTCTCCGAGGCTCGCGGAACTGGCCGCCCGCGTCGTCGACGAGAATCATCTCGATGCCAAGGTCCGCGTGCAGGTCCGGGCCGAGATCCGCAAGCTGCAGAAGGAGCTGGGCATTACGACGATTTACGTGACCCATGATCAGGAGGAGGCGCTGACGCTTTCGGACAGAATCGCGGTCTTCAACCAGGGGAAAGTCTTCCA
>SWDL01000337.1 GCA_005116795.1 Nitrospira sp.
TGACCTTGATGCTGAGATGGTCCGTCAGGCTTCGAATCAAGTCATGCGTCATGGGGCGCGGCGTCTGGGCCTCATTCATGGCGTGGCTGATGGAATCGCCTTCCGCCAGTCCGATCCAAATCGGCAGCGTGGCCTGGCTCTGCTCGTCCTTGAGAATCACGATTTGCGTCTCGGTGTTGGGATCCCGCAGAACCCCATGGACGAGCAGCTTCACAAGATTGCCGTTGGGCGCCTGTTCCATACGATTTCCAGCTCGCTGCGAATCCTTCGTGCTCGCCAACATAGGATGTGATATCCGATCGCCCTTCTCCCCCTCCGGAAGGGAGAAGGCGGCCATCCCAGGGTCCAGCTCGTGTCAGCGAAGCGGGACGGGAAAACAACCAGACTGGAAGAGGGCCGGCTTCCCGGATGGACTTAGGTTTCATACTTCCCGAAGTCTTCGGGTTTCAGGTTTTCGAGCCACTGCTCCAATTCGTCGGACGCTTGCCGACGCAAGACTTCTTCATTGGCAAAAATCGGCGCGCCGGCCCGGAGCGCGAGCGCAATCGCATCACTCGGGCGCGAGTCGACCACAAACTCGGAATCTTCATAGGACAGGTGAACCCGCGCGAAATAGGTATTGTCTTTCAGTTCGGTAATCACCACGCTGATGACTTTGGCATCGACTGAATCGAGAATGGTTTTCATCAGGTCATGCGTCATGGGCCGCGGAGCGGCCACGCTTTCCAGGGCGAAACTGATGGCGCTCGCCTCCGGGCGTCCGACCCAAATCGGCAACATCTCGTTCTTGTCCTCATCTTTGAGGATGACGATGAAGGTATTGTTATACGGGTCAAACATCAGACCCCGAACCTTCATTTGGGTTATCACAAGATACCAGCCTTCCTCAATCGAATCTGGAAGAAACTGACCGGGCACAACTAGTCGATTTTCCAGCAATTTACCATTGCCATCGTGACCCTGTCAACGAACAGAGAATCGAGTGGATGCCGGGGTCAGCCATGCGAACCTGGGAGCGATTCACGATCGAACGCCAGGCCGGAGTGCGCCATCGAGGTATGGAGAACCAGTCGTAGCACCGCATGAGCGGCCTCAGCGGGATCACGGAGGCTCGCAGGATTTTCATGGGGATAGGCTTCAGCGCGCATGCGGGTTCGTGTCCCGCCAGGATTGTACGTCATCGCCCGGATGCCCAGCGGCCGCAGTTCCTCCGCCAAGGTCTGGGTCAGACTTTCGACGCCGAACTTCGAGACACTGTAAGCGCCCCATCCGGCGCGACCTTTCCGGCCGACCGACGAGGAGATCGACAGAATGCAGCCGGCTCGCTCCGGGATCATCAGCGCGAGTGCGGCATGGGCGACGAGAAAGGTGCCGGTGAGATTGACGGCGATCACACGGGTCCACTCACGTGTGGAATAGTCCGCCAGCGGGATGCGGGGGCCGAGCGTGCCGGCGTTGTTGATGAGAATATCCACGCGACCGAATCGGCGGGTGATTGCGTTGAGAAGGCGGCGCACGGCTTCCGGTTTGCTGATGTCGGTCGCCTGTGCCATGACCGGCCCACACGCAGCCCGGATGTCCTTGGCGACCTGCTGGATCTCGCGCTTGGTCCGGGCACAGATGACGACACGAGCCCCCTCTTTCGCAAATCGTAAGGCGATGGCCCGACCGATGCCGCGTCCGGCGCCGGTGATGAGCGTCACCTGCTTGTGAAGAGCGCCGCCAGGCATGATAGGAAGAAGGCGAGGCGAACGTGGTATGGGCAGGCTGGAATCAGCAAGGAGCGACGTTCGTCACGCCGGCTTATAGTTCTGCGCCACTTTGGAGCTATCTTGGGCCTCACCGAGGTTGAGAAAGGACATCATCTGTTTCTTCACCAACTCGCGTCCGCTCTCATCGCCGAGATTCACATGATACTCGTTGATCACCATGACCCGCATGTTCTCCCACTGCTTCCAGCAGGCCT